>NZ_CP137138.1:1204873-1506092 GCF_047324295.1 Fructilactobacillus vespulae
TATAAAGTACGGTAATAATTGATTATTTTGATCCTCTACATAGAAGAAACGTTGGTGATTTCTCATTGAAGTAATTAAAACGTCACGAGGAACGTCTAAGAAACGTTCATCAAACTTACCAAAGAAGCTGGTTGGATACTCAACTAAATTATTAACTTCTTCTAATAATTCATCATCGATATCAACTTTCCAATCATTATCATTGGCAATTTTTTCAATTTGACTTTTAATTAAGGCTTTTCGTTTGTCAGCATCAACAATTACAAATTCGTCGTCTAAATCTTTTTCGTAGTCAGTTGCTGAATCGATAGTGACTTTTTTACCTAAGAAACGATGGCCATCACTAATTCTTCCAGCTTGAACGTGTACTAATTCTAGCGGAACAACTTCATTGTCTAGAAGAGCCACAATCCATTTAATCGGACGGACAAATTGGAATTTATTGGTATTCCATTTCATCATAGTTGGGAAAGTCATTGCAGAAACGATGTCTACCAATCCACCTAGGACTTCTTCAACTGACTTACCAGGAACATGTTTGTTAACAAAGACATAGTTAACCCCTTTTAATTCTTTAAAGGTTATGTCATCAGTTGACACTCCTTGTCCCTTAGTAAATCCAATGGCTGCTTTGCTCCAATTTCCTTCAGCGTCTTTGGCAATTTTTTCCGCTGGACCTTTAACTTCTTCATCAACATCTGGTTGTTTCTCGGCTAAACCACTAATTTCAATTGCTAATCTTCTAGGAGTAGAAAATTTCTTGATTCCAGAAAACTCGATTCGTTGTTCTTTTAAATATTTTTCTGTATTTTCAGCTAGCTCATCAATACTTGGGGTAACAACGTGAGCAGGCATCTCTTCTAAACCAATTTCTAATAAAAAAGTATGTTTCATTATTTTTTATCCCCCTTATTTTTCTTTTGTTTTTTTAGGCCTTCATTACGTTTGTTATATTCAGCAATGACTTGTTGCCGTTGTTTATCATCACTGATTAATGGGAAACCTAATTTTAGTCGTTCTTGAACAAAAGCTTGTGCAATTCCATGGGCCATATTTCTAATCTTAGCAAGATATCCAGCTCGTTCAGTAACTGAAACTGAGCCACGAGCATCGAGTAAATTAAACGTATGACTACACTTTAGAACATAATCATAAGCCGGATGGACTAATCCTGCTTTAATTAATCGTTTAGCTTCTTTTTCATAAGCATCAAACATTTTATGAAGCATATCCTGATCACTTAATTCAAAACTATACTTAGAATGTTCATATTCCGGTTCTTTAAAGATATCACCGTATTTAACTCCATCAGCGTATTCCAAATCGAAAACATTGTTTACGTTTTGAATATATGATGATAAACGTTCTAGTCCGTATGTGATTTCAACGGCAACGGGATCCATTTGAATTCCACCAACTACTTGGAAATAAGTGAATTGGGTAACTTCCATTCCATCAAGCCAAACTTCCCAACCAACACCGGCACAACCCATTGAAGGGTTTTCCCAGTTATCTTCTACAAATCGAATATCATGTTCTAAAGGATTAATTCCTAATTCTTTTAAAGAATCGATATAGAGATCTTGAATGTTGTCAGGCGATGGCTTCATTAGCACTTGGAATTGATGATGTTGATATAAACGGTTGGGATTTTCACCATAACGACCGTCTGCTGGTCTTCTTGATGGTTCTACATATGCAACATTCCAAGGTTCTGGTCCAATTGCCCGTAAGAAAGTAAAGGGACTCATGGTACCAGCACCTTTTTCTGTATCATAGGCATCCATGACCATACAGCCTTGATTACCCCAGTACGATTTTAATGTTCCAGCAATTGCTTGAACTGATAAACTTTTTGTCATTATGATTCCTCCATTTCCAACAAAACAAAAAAGCCTATGCAAAAGTAAATAATACTATTGCATAGGGACGATTTAATCGCGGTTCCACCCTACTTCTGAACTTAATCAGCATCTCGAAACACATCAACTAAAAAAGTGCCAGTTACCAAATACACTTAACCATCTTTCACTTCCATGGTCTCGCTGAAAGTGTAAATTCTAATAACTCTCTTTAATATTGTCGAATATTTAATTAATTATATTATAAATTCTAAATAATCTTCAGTCAATTATTAATCACTATTATCTGTTTAATTCCCATTTGTTCATCTGATCCAAAAACTTTTTACTCTTTAAGTTTAATCCGACTGAACTATCATATATTTTATCAAGTACCTGTCTTAGTTTGTTTTTAGTTGCTTGATTCACGTTAATTTTTTCAATTTTAGTTAAGTTAACTATTGAAAAAAGCCGGAGATAATAAATTGTTTTTTGGTCCAAATGCATTCGGTACTTGTCTAGGTGATAATCATCTTCACAAATTAAACCATTAAATTTTTCTGAGTAATCATACCGATCTTTTTGTAAATGACAAGCGGCACAGTACTTAAAATCAGGAGCTACCCCAAAAACGGTTAGCAGTTGCACTTCAATAATATTAGTAATGATTTCTGCATCAAAACCATTATTAATTAAATTTAACGCATAAAATAATTTATCAAACCAGGGTTTATTCGGGAAATTATCCGGTAATGCTGCATCCAATAAAGTCATTAAATAAGTGGCATAAGCGTTTAACATAATATCTTCAGAAATCTGTTGAAAATGACTAACGTTATCACCAGTCGAAATATATGATAAACCTTGTTCTTTTAACTCACCTTCGTACGTTCCAAAACTAAATGGAATTAAGTCAGCTGCTAGCTTTGATTTAGGCCGATTCAATCCCCTAACAAAAAACATTTTAATGCCTGCTTCAGCAGTGAAAAACTTAACCAACATATCATGTTCCCGGTAATTTTGCCGGTACAATAAAATGCCATGAAATGGTCTACTTTTAGTATTTACCACTAAAATCACCCGTTTATCTAATAATCATTTTTATTACTATAACCTAAGTTGTTTAAAGCTGTATCTTTATCTCGCCAACCTGATTGAACTCTAATCCAGAGCTTCAAATTAACCTTACTTCCTAATAATGATTCAATTTCTCTTCTGGCACCAATGCTGATATATTTTAGAAGAGCTCCACCTTTACCAATTATGATTCGTTTTTGGCCCTCACGTTCAACAATAATAGATGCTTCAATTTGCACTTTACCATTTTCGTTAGTTTTCATACTTTCCACGTAAACAGCAACTGAATGCGGAATTTCTTGTTTAGTGTTGGCTAATATTTTTTCTCTAATAATCTCTTGAACAATAAATCTTTCCGGATGATCTGTAACCTGATCATCAGGGTAAAACTGTGGTCCTTCAGGCAGTGTATTTTCTAAACTGCTTAACAATTCTTCAACGTTGTTTCCTTTTAAGGCAGAAATTGGAAATACTTCGGCCCAGTCATAGGCACGTTTGTATGTATCCAAAATCGGTAATAATTGGTCTGGATTTAATTCATCAATCTTATTGATAATCAAATAAACCGGAACATCAACTTGTTTTAACTGGTTAATAATATAATTATCTCCAGCTCCACGAGTTTCTAAGGCACTAACCATAAACAAGATAGCTTCAACTTCCTTTAATGAAGACAGTGCTGATGCATCCATATATTCATCTAATTTATTTTGGGGTTTATGAATTCCTGGTGTATCCAAAAAGACAATTTGGCTATCATCAGTAGTATAAACACCTTGAATCTTATTTCTTGTTGTTTGTGCCTTATCACTCATAATCGCAATTTTTTGACCGACTACACGGTTTAAAAAGGTTGATTTACCAACGTTAGGTCGACCAACAATTGCAACGAATCCTGACTTAAATTCTTTTTCACTATTCATTAACTATTTCCTTAATTCTTATAAATTTAATAACTTGGGAATAAAAATAATACAACCAATCAAGACGGCAACCAAGGCTGTAAAAAGAACTCCACCTGCAGCAATGTCTTTGATTTTTTTGGCAAGTAGATTGTAATTATGACCAACCATCAAATCGACTATATACTCAATAATTGTATTAATAATCTCTGCCTGTAAAACCAGATAACAAGCAAAAACCAACCACAAAAGTTGATTAATTGATATTTGTAAAAAACAACCCAAAATCAACACAATTACGGAAACGATTAAGTGCTTCCTAAAATTGCATTCGTTAATAAGCATTGTCTTTACACCATCAAATGCATGCCCTAAAGCCTGCAAAAAGGTTTTGTTTTTATCAATTTGATATTTATTTTTTAAGTCCATAAGCATTCAGTATTTTCTTTTGTAAATCAAACATTACTTTTTCATCTTCGGGTTCCATATGATCATATCCGTTTAAATGTAAGAAACCATGAACAACTAAAAAGCCTAATTCACGATCAAATGAGTGTCCCAAAAAATCAGATTGTTCTTTAACTTTATCAACACTAACAAAAATATCACCCAGGTTAGTAGGGATTTCGTCCTTCATTTCGTCACTCATAATCACTTCTGAATCATCGCTTTGATCACCTAGTGCAAAGCTGATTACATCAGTCGCACGATCAACATCTCGATAATCACGATTAATTTCTTTGATTCTGTCATTGTTAACTAAAGTGACCGACATTTCGGTATTTGCTGCTAAGTCTAATTCATCAGCAGCAAAATCTAATACATTTTTTATTAATTTAATTTTATCATCTGATACTTGATCTTTAGTTTGATCATAAATTTCTAAGTCCATAGCTCTCCCATTCTAATCGTTATCTGCATCTTCATATGCTGTAATAATTTTTGCAACTACCGGATTTCTAACTACATCTTCTGCAGTAAATTTAATGATTTTGATATTATTGATATTTTTCAATATTCTAGGTGCTGTAACTAAACCACTGGAGACGTTTCCTTTTAAGTCAATTTGCTGGATATCTCCATTTACAATCATTTTAGAATTAAACCCTAATCTAGTTAAAAACATCTTCATTTGTTGATTAGTGGTGTTTTGCGCTTCATCTAGAATAACGAAGGCATTTTCCAATGTTCTTCCCCGCATATATGCTAATGGGGCAATTTCAATAACTCCTCGTTCAATCAGACGTTCTGTATGATCTGTTCCCAAAATTGCATAAAGGGAATCATATAAAGGTCGAAGATAAGGATCAACCTTTTCTTTCAAATCACCCGGTAAAAATCCCAGACTTTCACCCGCTTCAACAGCTGGTCTTGTTAAGACAATTTTATCTACTTTACCCTTTTTCAAGGCAGCAATTGCCATTACAACCGCTAAAAATGTTTTACCAGTTCCGGCGGGTCCAATTCCAAAAGTTATATCGTGATGATATATGGCTTGGATATATTCACGTTGACCAAAGTTTTTTACCCGGACTGAATTACCCTTTCGGTCTTTTATCAACACTTGATTGTATAGCTCCGGAAGCTGTGAAATTCTTCCATTTCTGGCCATATTAATTGCGGAAACATAATCACTAGAATTAACCTCAATGCCAGCATGAATTAATTTAAGCATGTTAAATAAAATATCATGAACGTACTGAACTTCTACTTCTTCATTTCCATCAATTTTAATAATTTCATTCGCATAGCGAATCCAAACAGAAAATTCGTCCTCTAAGATTTGAACAAATGAATCTTGGGCTCCAAATAAAGCTTTTTCATCATTTGGATTCTTTAAAGTTAGTTGTTTTTGAAATCTAAAATTTTCGACCAATAAAAATATCTCCTTATTTATTTTTCTTAAATTCTAGCATATATCGCGTATTTTCAACAGTTTGAAGACTATTTAAAGATGAATCAATGTTTTTAAATAGACTAAAAAAAAGCAATCAATGATTGCTTTTTCTTAATTAAAAGTTATTACGACTTTTTTTCTTTTTATTGTTACGTTTTCTTGCTGCTTCTGATTTTAATTTACGTTTAACACTAGGTTTTTCGTAAAATTCACGTTTACGAAATTCCTGGAGAGTACCGCTTTTTGAAACTGTACGTTTAAAGCGACGAAGAGCATCATCAAGAGATTCGTTCTTGCGAACAACTGTTTTTGACATTTAAAAATCCCTCCCTCCAAGTTTAAGTGTGCTGATATATAATAGTTATACTCAACATAAATTATTATATATCAGGATTAAAAATGAGTCAACGAAAGATTGCAAATTATCTTAAAAAATAATTTGCATGTATAATATGAACTATATATTAATCAAAAGGAGAACACTATGAAAACCCTTTATAATGTTTTTATAATTTCAGATTCAAGCGGTCAAACCGGTACTGCAATTGCCAAAACAGCTGCAGCACAATTTCCGGAAGCTCGAGCCAACATCACACAATATCCGTTTATAAGAACTAAATCAATTCTAACTGGTATTTTGAGTCTCGCTAAAGAAAATAATGCCATTATTTTTCATACGTTAGTAAATACAGAACTAAGTGATATGGTAAACCAATTTTCTGACAAAAACGGACTTGCAAGTTTCGATTGTATCCAGACGCCTATTGATTTAATCTCCAACCGATTAAATGAGTCATCGGCTGCAGTTCCTGGATTGGTGCACAATTTGAACGCTGAATACTTTAAAAGAATTTCAGCAATTGAGTTTACTGTTGCTAATGATGATGGAAAAAATCCGCAAAATTTAAAAAAAGCCGACATTGTAATTTTAGGAGTTTCCAGAACATCCAAAACTCCACTTTCGCTCTACCTTGCTAACGAAAGCTTTAAAGTAGCAAACGTTCCCATCGGACCCAATATTCAACTACCTGAAGAAGTTTATCAGATTGATAAGAAGAAGTTATTTGGGTTAACAAACTCCGTTACCAAATTAAAACAAATTCGTTCCCAACGAATGAAAGAATACGGTTTAACCGGTGAAAATCCATACTCAAATTCTGAGAACATAAAAAAAGAGCTTGACTATGCCAAGCATCTTTATCAAGAAATGGGTTGTTTATCAATTAACGTTTCTAATAAGTCAATTGAAGAAACAGCTACGATTATCACCGAGAGTCTTCCTAAGAAAACCATTATTTAGTTTGATTCATAATATCATTAATCATTTCTGAGTTAAAAGATTGTTCTTTTAACATTGCTACTTCATATTTATGAGGGTCAACTTTAAGTTTATCACTAACCTTGATTGCAGGAGTTTCCATAATTTTAGGAATCTCCTGCAATTTTTCGTAATGAGCAATATAATTTAGAGCTTCAAAACCAATTGTTCCAAAACCGATGTTAGCGTGGCGGTCTTTATGACTTTCGATGTCATTTTTATCATCGTTTAAATGAATAACTTTTAGTCTGTCTAACCCAATCACTTGATCAAATTCTTTCATTACACCATCGAAGTCATTTTTTACATCATAACCAGCATCATAAGTATGGCAAGTATCAAAAGTCACTGAAAGTTTTTCTGGATGATCAACACCATCAATGATCTGCTTCAATTGTTCAAAGGACGTTCCAATCTCAGTCCCCTTACCGGCCATTGTTTCTAAAGCAATTTGAGCTTTTTGATCAGGACTAATTACTAAGTTTAACCCTTTAATCAATTGCTCAATTCCTGCATCAGCACCCGCGCCAACATGAGCACCTGGATGGAGAACAATTTGAGTTGCTCCCAATGCCTCAGAACGTTTAATTTCTTCTTTTAAAAAGTTAACCGCAAAGGAAAAACTTTCTGGTTTTTTAGTATTAGCTAAATTAATAATGTAAGGTGCATGGACAACCACTTCTAAAAGACCGTTATCTTGCATAAAACGCTTACCTTCATCAATCTTCAATTCATTTAAAGGTTTTCTTCTTGAATTTTGTGGAGCACCTGTATAAATCATAAAAACATTTTCGTCATTTTGTTCAGCTTCCTTTGCAGAACCTAAAAACATTTTAGGTGCTTTCATCGAAACGTGTGAACCAATTAAAAATTCATTTTTCATTACCGTTTCCTCCAGTTTTACTTGTTCAAAACATACCTATCAATTACTCGTTGATAAGCATTTCCATCATTGTAATAGTTCCACATTTGATTAAAATCTTTAAAATCAACTTTTTCATTTTTTATAATTGCTGCTTTCAATCCAACTATATCTTTAATTGGCTTACTTGGAAGCCATTCTTCAAAACCAGTTTGAATTCCTGGATTTCGTTCATAATCTTCCATATCATACATATAAAATATCATTGAATGCGCATGTGGCATTAAACTGTAATCAAAAGCATACGAAGAATAGTCAGTGACAAAAGTATCAGCAATTGACATTAAATCAGTTGTTGTGAACTCATCATAAATTTTAACATTTGGTAGATTAAACTCAGCTAATCGAAGTCTTTCTCTATCGACATTTTGATATAACTTTACAGCTACCACAGCATTAGGATCACTTGCTAAAGCTTTCATAGTTCCTACCGGTGGATTAATTTTACTAGCTGGTCGATATGTGGGTGCGTATAAAATAACTCGTTTATTTTCCAGTTCTGGTGCAGCATTATAAACACGTCTCTGAACTGTTTTTAGCCATTTTTCACTAAATAACCTATCTGATCTAGGCGCTCCTAAAAATTGCATTTTGTTAAAAGGTTGTTTAAAGCTTGTTTGAAAAACCTCAGCCATTGCTACTGATGCAGTCACATACTCATCACAAGCATTGTAAACTCGTTGGTGTCTTATTTTTTTTGAGTGTGATTGATTTTTAAATTTTGGAGAAACTACCCCAAATCGTTTTAAAGACCCATCAGCATGCCATAATTGAACGATTTTCATCTTTTTTTGGGGATGAAATAGTCCCGAAATCAAAGCATAATAGTTATCGATGAAAATAACTCTAGCACTCATTAACATTGGAACAAAACTTAAAGCAAACGTATAAGTCGGTTTTAACGGATGGGTTTCAATTCCAAATGCCTTTAAATCAAATGCCGCAGCAATTAATCTTGGATTATAAAATACCACCAATCGTTGTTCTTTCGGTAATTCTGCAGCAATTCTTTTTACCATATGCAAGTTATTGTTATAACTCATAATGTAAAAAATATTTTTCTTTTTTCTAAAGTAAAATAGTCCAGAAATAAATCTAACAAATAGTATATAAATATTCTTCATCGATTAATCCAATCATTTTTTAATTTCTACTTTGGTTTTGTTTCATAAAAATGGCCAAAGACTTCGTCAACGTCAACTGCTACCGCAAAAGCATCCGGATCAGATTCACTCAAAGCCGCATCTAGTTCAGGTTTTTCATAGCGTGAAATGACCGTCAATAAAACTGTTTTTGGTTTATGATTATATGCTCCTTCTGCATGATGAACAATTGTAATCCCACGTCTCATATGATTTTGGACACTTCCAATCACCGTTTTAGGAACGCTAGTAATAATCATAACTTCCATTCGTTGTTGTCTGGTATAAGTCATATCCATTACTTTAGCGTTTACAATTAATCCAATTGCTGAATAGAATGCATATGGCCAACCGTACATAAAACCAGCGGAAATTATAATAAATGCATTAAATGATATATTAATAGTTCCAATTGATTTACCCGTTTTTCGTTGAATAACAATTCCTAGAATATCAAGACCACCGGTAGAAATCTGATTTTTCAAAGCTAAACCAGTTCCAAAACCGTTTACCGCCCCTCCAAAAATGGCACAAATTAATGGATCATCAGTTAATACCAATGGATGAAGCGTTTTAATCATAATACTTGCAAGAAAAACTGATAGAAAGGTAAAAATGGCAAACTGATGCCCAATTTGTTTCCATGCTAATAACAGTAACGGTACATTTAAAATGAAAAGCCCCACCGCTACAGAAATTGTAATAGACATATATCTTTGTGATACGGTCATTAACAACTGTGCAAAACCGGTAACTCCTGAAGAATAAATGTGTCCTGGTGTCCAAAAAAAGTTCATGGCAATTGAAACTAACACCGCATAAATAAATGAGGTTGAGAGTTTAGTTAAAGTTTGATGCCGTTTGATCATTTTGTGTATGTCATCCATAAAAGTTATCCCACTACCTTTACATAATTTACTTTTTATAGTATAACATTACGACTTTTAAAAAAATAGAAAGCCACCAAAATTAGTAGCTTTCTATTATAATTATTCTTCTGTTTTTTGGTTAACCGAAATTTCCAAATCAGCAAGTTGTTTATCAGATACTGCTGCAGGTGCACTTGTTAAAGGTTCAACTGCTTTAGAATTCTTAGGAAAGGCAATCACATCTCGAATATTGTTTCTTCCAGCGATTAGACGTGCAAAACGATCTAAACCAATTGCTAATCCACCATGAGGAGGAAAACCGAAATCTAACGCTCTTAAGAAGTAACCAAATTGAGATTCAGCACTTTCTTTAGTAAATCCTAATGCTCTAAACATTTTTTCTTGTAATTCACGAGTGTGGATACGAATTGAACCCCCACCTAATTCAAGTCCATTAAGAATAATGTCATAACTTTGTGCATGAGCTTCGTGTGGATTTTCACCCTCATTCAAGAAGTGTTCATCACCAACATTTGGCATAGTGAAAGGATGATGAGCTGCAGTCCAACGTTTTGATCCTTCATCATATTCAAATAGTGGCCAATCAACAACCCATAAAAAGTTAAATTTATCAGTTGGAATCATATTTTGTTCAGTTGCAATTGCTACTCGTAAATAACCTAAAGTATCTGCAACTACTTTAGCTCGATCAGCGGCAAACAAGATTAAATCACCGGAATTTGCTTCCATTTTTGTTTTGATCTCATTGATTTTTGCTTCATCTTTAAAGAATTTTGCAACTGGACCAGAGAAACCATCATCAGTAACTTTCATCCAAGCTAATCCTTTAGCGCCAAAACGTTCAACGTATTCGGTATATTTATCAATTTCTTTTCTTGAGTATTCTGATGCTCCACCCGGAACGGCAATTGCTTTAACTTGTCCTCCCGCCTCAACTGCTGAAGTAAACACTTTAAACTCTGAGTCTTTTACAATTTCAGATAAATCTTTCAATTCCATTTTGAATCTAGTATCTGGTTGGTCAGTACCAAAACGATCCATTGATTCTTGCCAAGTAATTCTTTCAAAAGGTAATTTAACGTCGTAATCAATAGTTTCCTTCATTACACGCTTAATTAATCCCTCAGTCATTTCTTGAATATCTTCGGCACTCATAAATGATGCTTCCAAATCGATTTGTGTAAATTCAGGTTGACGATCACCACGTAAGTCTTCATCACGGAAACAACGAGCAATTTGATAATAACGATCAAAACCTGCACCCATCAACATTTGCTTAAATTGTTGTGGTGATTGTGGTAATGCATAAAATGATCCAGGATAAACACGTGAAGGTACAAGGTAATCACGAGCTCCTTCAGGGGTTGAAACAGTTAATTCTGGAGTTTCAATATCCAAAAATCCATTTTCATCTAAATAACTATGGGTAGCTTGAGAAATTCGGTTTCGAATTTGTAGACCTCTTTGCATCTCCGCACGACGAAGATCTAGATAACGATACTTAAGACGTAAATCGTCAGAAGCATTGGTATTATCTTTAATATCAAAAGGAACTGGCTTAGATTTACTTAAAATTTCTGCATCAGTTACGTGAACTTCAACTTTACCGGTAAATAAATCAGGATTGATTTCATTTTCTTGTCTAGCAACTACTTGACCGCTAACTTCAATAACGTATTCATTTTTAACTGCTTCAGCAACTTTAAAAGCTGTTTCACTATCTTTTTCATTAAATACTAACTGAACAATTCCTTCACGATCTCTTAAATCGATAAAAATCAAGCTTCCTAAATTACGCTTTTTGGCTACCCAACCATCAAGCACAACTTTTTGATCAAGAAATTTTTCGTTAACTTTTCCTGCGTATGTTGTTCGTTTCATAATTAACTTCCTTTCAAAATTTGCCCAAAATAAAACCGCACTAAATTGCAACAAGGGCGCATTAGCACGGTACCACCTTTTTTTATTTCTCATTAAATATTAAAAAAGCCTAGATCTGTCTTCAATAGCTTCAAACCACGCCTTCTCATCATTTACAGCGTTTTCTGTTGGTTTGAATTAACTATTTACTATTTATCATTTTAGGCACAACTATTCACATTAAGATTAATCAATAATATCTAAAAAGTCAATAACAGATTTGTTAAAAAGATTTCAATAATTGGCTTTTAAATATTTCAACAATTCATCGTAAAATCTAACCACTAAGTCAGAATTATTTTCATCTAATAGGTAATCAGGATCAAATAAAATCGTATTAACATTAGCATTATTTCCTGCTTGAACGTCCAACGAACGATCACCAATCATAAAAATATCAGTTCGTTTAAAATTACCAGTGTTAATCAGGTAATTCAACGATTCTGGATCAGGTTTTCTAGCAAAATGATTATTTTTAGTTACAATTTTGCTGAAATATTTTTTTAAACCAGCTTTTTCTAATAATGAAATTGCCTGATCATCTCGATGAGTTAATAAACAATTAGATCCTCCAGAAGCATTGATAAATTTTAAAACTTCAGCAACATTTGCAAATGGCTCAGCTAATTCAACCTCATCTTTTTCAATCAACTTATAATCATGTAATAGTTTACCAGAATCTATTTTAAAGGTTGCACTAGCCTTTTTTATGGCTGAATCTAATGAAAATTTTCTCATTTGTTGATAAATATCATCAGCATCAATTTCAAAGGATTCAATTTTGTTTTCTTCCAATGCTTTAACAAACGCAGTTACCATGTATGGGTATGTGTCAAACAGGGTTCCATCAAAATCCCAAATTAAATTTATCATCATTTTACTCCTGATAATCTAATTCAAAAGTTGCCGGACCACTATTTTCTAATTCAACGTTCATATCAGCGCCAAAAACCCCTGTTTCAACGTTAATACCTTCGTTGGTTAGCGAATCATTAAAAGCTTCGTACATTTTTTTTGCACTATCAGGTTCTCCAGCTGCTTTAAATGATGGACGATTACCATGACTCATGTCTGCTAATAAAGTAAATTGAGAAATCGATAAAATTGAACCATTAACTTGTTTTAAATTAAGATTCATTTTTCCTGCTTCGTCTTCAAAAACTCTCAACTTAGTTAACTTCTTCGCTAAATAATCAACAGTTGCTTGATTATCATTTTTTTCAGAACCAACTAAAACCATAAAGCCGTTCTTTATTTCACCAGTAACTTCTCCACTAACTGTTACCTTGGCATAATTAACTCTTTGAATCACTAATTTCAAAACTTAAAACCTTCCTTAATTTAATACTCTTTTAATCGAAGCAACACCGGAAACAATTTTCACACTATCAATAACTTCTTGCAGCTTATCAATATTTTTAACATTAACAATCACAATGATGGTTAGCGAGGTATCATCATGAACTTTTCCATCAAAAGAAGTTAACGTAACCGGACCATTATTAAACTTTTTAACTACCTCATTTAAAATTCCAACTCGATTGTCTGATTCAATAATGATTTTTGAAGGGTAGGTCACTTTATTATCAGCTACATTAGCCCAATGAGCTTCAATTGTTCGATCCTTTTCATCAGCCTTAATATTAGAACAACCAATTCTGTGAATCGTGATTCCCCGTCCCTTTGTAATGAATCCTTCAATTTCATCTCCAGGAACTGGTAAGCAACAGTGGCTCATTCTAACTAAAACATTATCAATTCCTTCGATAATAATATTATCGGCTGGACTACTTCCTTGCTTTTTAACTGCATCCGTTTTAGTTGAAAGATTTTGGGGTTGTTCAAGCAATTCTTTTTCTGCTTGTTTTTGGCGATCTTTTTCTTGTTCATCACGAATATCGCTAGTAAATCTGTTGCTAACACCAATGACGTGAATATCTCCAAAACCTAAAGCTGCTAGTAAATCATCTTTACTTCTGAAATGAAGTTCATCTAAAACACGGTCCCAGTTATCATTAGTAAGCAGTTCATTTGGTACATAACCAGTTTCTTCCAACTGGTTAGTTAATAAGTCTAATCCAGTTTTAATGTTCTCTTCTCGATTTTGCTTTTTAAAAAATTGATTAATTTTATGCTTGGCACTATTTGTATGTGCTAAATCAAGCCAATTCTTTCCAGGACCAGTGGAATTACTAGAAGTAATAATTTCAACAATGTCTCCGTTTTTAATGCGATAGTCTAGGGAAACCATTTTACCATTAACTCTTGCACCAGTAGTATGATTTCCCACCTGAGTATGAATTACATAGGCCATGTCTAATGGTCCCGAACCTTTTGGTAATTCTAAAACATCACCATTGGGCGTAAATGCATAAACATTATCAGTAAAGAGTTCCCCTTTAACACTGTCCATGAAGTCAGACGCATTATCAGTTTCTTCTTGAATTTCAATTATGCGTTTAAACCAGTTTAATTGAACACCATCTTTATCATTTTTGACTTCTTCAGTAGCACCTTGTTTGTAAGCCCAATGCGCGGCAACCCCAAATTCGGCAATTTGATGCATTTGTTGCGTTCTTATTTGAATTTCAAGTGGTTTGCCTTCAGGTCCAACAACTGTAGTATGCAATGATTGGTACAAGTTTGATTTAGGCATTGCAATATAATCTTTAAACCGACCTGGCATAGGGTGCCATTTAGCGTGGATTGCACCGAGCACTGTATAACACTCTTTAATTGAATCCACAATTACTCTAATAGCTGATAAATCATAAATTTCTGCAAAATGTTTGTTTTTATCAACCATTTTCTTATATATGGAATAAATATGTTTAGGACGACCATAAATTTCTGCATTAATATGAAAATCAACAATTGCTTTTTTTACTTCTTGAATTGCATTATCAATGTACGCTTCTCGTTCATTTCTTTTTGATTTCATGGAGTGAGCAATTTCATAATAAGCATCTGGATTTAAAAATCTTAAGGACATGTCTTGAAGTTCCCACTTAATTGTCCCCATCCCCAAACGATCTGCAATTGGTGCATATACCTCGATAGTTTCCTTTGAAAATTTACGCTGTTCTTTTTCATCTAAATTTTCCAAAGTATCCATGTTATGCATTCTGTCTGCTAGTTTAACAATCATTACTCGGATATCTTTACACATAACTAATAACAATTTCCGATAGTTCTCTGCCAATTGCTCTTTATTGGACTTATATTGGATTTTACTAATCTTAGTAACCCCATCAACAATCAACGCCACATCAGATCCAAATTTAGTCTTCACATCCTCAAGCTCAACGTCACTATCTTCCACAATATCATGTAAAAATCCGGCCATAATAGTTACATAATCCATATTCAATCCAGTTAAAATGCCCGCAACTTGCGTAACATGGGTAATGTATAAACCACCTGAATATCTATGTTTATTTCCGTGATTTTTTTGGGCAAACAAATAAGCTTCTTTAATTTTTTCGACTTGGTCTTTTGACATATTTTCGGAAACTTTTTTCAATATTTCGTCAGCCGTCCACTCTTTTAGACTTGCCATTGCAGCATCACCTCTTTACATTATTTTAGTTACGGTTGTTTTAGTTCGTTATTATGACAGTTTAATTACAATTATACTTGCTTTAGTTCGGAAAGTACAGAGGCCGCGCTTAATAGATAAAATGGTGCAGTTTCTGTTCGTAATATTCTTGGACCTAATCCAACTTTGGTAAAACCAGATTTGCTTAATTTCTTAATTTCTTCTGGAGAAACTCCACCTTCTGGTCCAAAAAGTGCTAATAAATTATCGTTATTTCCTAATCCATGAAGCACTTGTACTAATTTACTGCTTTCGCCTTCTTTAGCAGATTCTTCATAAGCAACTATTTTTTGAGTAAAATTCAAATCTGTTAAATCTTCCAACTTATTTAAATACTTAATATTTGGTATTACATTTCGATGCGACTGCTCCGCGGCACTTTTAGCAATCTTTTGTAGTCTTTCAATTTTTTTATTTGCTTTTTGATTCCATTTGGCAACGGACCAATCCATTGGTAAAAACACAATTTGGTGGGCTCCTAATTCTGTTGCTTTTTGAACAATTAGTTCCGCCTTACCATTTTTAGATAATCCACAAGCAATTGTTACATTAATTGGCATTTCAACATCTTTATTTATTTGTTTTAAAATCTCAACTGTTCCGTCTTCTGAATTAATTAATTCACCTAAAAAAAGTTGCTGTTGATCATCAACAAACTCTGCTGCATCTTCTTCTTTAGCTCGCATAACTCTAATCCAATGTTTTTTGATTTCATCCGGTAATTCAACTTGTTTGCCAATTTCTAATGATTCATTTAAAAAGTAATGTTGCAATTTATTCTCCTTTAATAGCAACTATAGAACGCCAGTTACCTAATTCACTAATTTGCTCAATCACAAAATTTTGTTCATCCAAAGCAAGTTTTATATCATTCAATTTGTCAGCGTAAATTCCAGCTAGAATTAACTTACCAGATTTATTTAGTCTTTCGTTAACCTGAGGAATTAAAGGTAGTAAAACTTCTGCTAACATATTCGCTACTACTACATCAGCTTTATCAGATATCCCATCTAGCAGACTATTAACACCCAGATCAATATCATGAACGTCATCATTTAATTCAAGGTTTTTTGCTGCTGATTCAATTGCAACGGGATCATTATCCCATGCTCTAATTTTTCCTGCACCTAATTTTTGAGCAACAATACTTAAAACGCCTGACCCAGTACCCACGTCAAAAACTTTTTCTCCACCGCGAATAACATTCTCTAAAGCTTGCATTGACATCTTGGTAGTTGGATGAGTACCGGTTCCAAATGCCATTTTGGGATCAAGTTTTATTAATATTTGATCACCAGTCTCAGGTTGATAATCTTCCCAGGCAGGTACCACAGTTAAAAATCTAGTTACTCTTTCAACATGATAATATGATTCCCATTTATTTGCCCAATCGCTTTGTTTAACCTCATTAATGACTACTTTGGCTTCTCCTGGATTTAATCCGTATTCTTTAAGTGCCTGTGTTTTGGCCGTTACTAGCTTTTGTATTTTTAAAATATCCGTACTACTTGGAAAATACGTAATTACGTTAACTTTATTATTACCTTCTTCAATTTGAATTCCTTGAGCGTCTTGTTCCATTAAAATGTTGGAAACAGCTTCAACTGCCTCATTAGTAGTAATAACTTTCATCTTAATTAAATCCATTTTTACCTCTTTTATCATAATTACAAAAAATGCATCCTAATAAGGATGCATTTATTTACTTATCAAGACCTAATTTTCTCATTTTTTCTTCGTGCAGTTTTTCTTCGTGGACCTCTAAATGAGTTTGCAAATATTTCAACAAACTGCGTTCGGTTTTAAAAATTCGTGGATGTTTTTGCTTGTGCAAACGTAAATCAATCTCTTTGATTTTTTGTCTACCCGTCCATCCATGACCATAGCGAAGAATAATTCGATTATTCAACTTTTCCTTACCAAATCTGAAAATATAAACACTATCTGGAGTAATTAGTGGTCTGATATATCTTTTTTTATAATGATAACCATTTTTACGTAAAAATTGTTTAGTCGTAGCTAACACATTATCATCCTCCATTTTCTAATTTCGATCTAATTACAAATATTATATTTAATAGTACTGGAGCTGGCAAAAAATGGCAAGTATGATTGAAAAATAAAAGCAAGCACTTGTAAGATGCTTGCTTTAATTAAACTCTATTTTACAATTTCACAGAATTCAATTTTTTCATGGTTTGGTCCATAAATATTGAAGAAACGAATCCCTTTATCCCAGAAAGGACGAGTTTGAATCTCAGTATCAATAAGATCTAAATCCATAGCTTTAGCTTCTTTTAATGCAGCATCTGCATCAGTTGTATTTAATGAGAAGTGATTAATTGCTCCATCAAGTTTAGCAGTTTCGTCGCCTTCCCAAGTTTCGATTACTAAATTACCATATTTCATAAATGCACAACGAGCATCGTTATACATAAATACGCCTGCATTTTCAAAACCTAATTTTTCGTAAAATGCAATTGTTTCATCTAAATCAGTTGCTGGAACAGCAACGTGTTGAACGCCTGTAAAGTAATCATTAAGTGCCATAATATCTCTCCTAAATTTTTAAATATAAATCACATTTACGTATGTGAAATGTGTAACAACTCAATTATAAAACATTTGTGATAATTAATAAAGTCATTCCACTATTTATCTAAAACTTATTTAAAAAATATACTTAAGCAAAAAATATAGTTAATAAGATTGTTTTTGTTTGACCTAATGTCTTATTTAGTTTCAAAACGTTATTAACAAATTGTAACATACATTATTTCAATAGAATGCCCTTTTGAATAAATTCCAAATCTAGAAAAAAGTAATTGGCTGGACTGCCAACTAACTTTGTATAGGGAATTGGTTTTTTCCCACTTTTAATAATTTTATCGTTAAGATAATCTCTTAAAATCCAAGGTTCTTCAATTCTTTTTGAATTTAATGCAAAAACATCTGCTAAATGCTGCTTGGTTGTGCCTAAGTCACCAGCAATTTCATCCATAGTAAGTTCTGATAAATCAAAATTTGCTTTTAATTCTTCTTTTGTATTAATTTGTTCTTTTCTATTTAAACTCATCTTTTTCTCCTTTATTAACTGAATCATATAATGTACTTAATGGTCCTTTAATCAACAGTTGTGAAAAAGTTCTTTTTATTTGATTGTGTTCAATCTCTGGATTATTAATCGTGTATTCGATGATTGCCATGTCAGAGGCTACAATAAAATCGATTGCTAATTTAGTGTCAATTCCATTGGTATTTGGTTTAATTTGGCGATCAACACTATTCCAACTCTCTTCCATTCTACTCTGTAACAATTGTTTCAAAATACTATGGAAATTAGGATCACCCTTTTTACTTAACAAAATCGCCAATTTTTCGTAATTATCTTGAATAACATCTAATAAAATATCAACATAGTTCTCCAAATTATTAGCTAATTCTGAAAAGCTAGTACTACTTTCTATTTTGCTTTTCGAAATTGAAGATAATTGACTAATTAAATCTGCCTCAATTATCTCTAGTAATTCATACTTATCTTCAAAATGACGATAAAAAGTCGATCGATTGATACTTGCCTGATTACAAATATCATTAATTGAAACTTCATTTAAATTATAATCTTGCAAAAGTTGGAGAAATGAAGTTTGAATTTTTGAATCAGTCTGATTAATTTTTCTCTCATAACTTCCCATTTGCTTCTCTTCTTTCTAAAATGCGACATATTGCACCATTTTGATTCTTACATAAAACTCCATTCTAGTATATTCTTAGTTACAGATAAAAAGCAACTAAGTGTTTCATTTATAAAGGGGGATTCATTATGAAAAGAATTTTAAAGAATAAATTTTTTGCTTTTGCAGTTTTAGCCGGATTAATTATCACATTAATAATGTCATTTGCTCAGATTCCATCTGCAAAATCAACTATGAAAAACATTCCAATTGGAATTGTTAATGAAGATGGTGGTCAAGTTGGTAATCAACTGACTAAAAAAGTATTAGATAATAAAACTAAGGCTGCTCATTCAGACCAACCAATGTTTAAATGGCACGTGTACCAAAATGCTAGTGACGCCAAAAAAGCACTTAATTTCAACGGCGATTATGCAACTGTTATAATTCCTAAAAATCTAAGTACAGATATGGCTAAATTACCCCAAACTGGTCAACCAATTAAAGTTAAATTAATTATCAATCAAGGTAGAAACAATACTCTTTCTACCAGTATTACCCAAATTCTAAGCGGTATGTTTACTAAGATTGTTTCCGGAATTGGAGCAAACATGCTTAATAAAATGGATAGCATGCACGTTAACATTCCTGCGGGAAAAGCAACTGTGCTAGCTAACCCATTTGAAATCAATACTGAAACCGTTCATAAAACTACTAATTTAGAAAACGCAACTTCAGTCTTCTTCCAACCAATTTGGATTGCTAGTTTAGTTGTAACCTTACTATTCTACTTTGCAAGTAAATCATTCAAACCAAGACACAAAAAAGATGTTTTAAACTTCAAGTTAACAGTAATTGGTTTAGTAGCAGTTATTTCAGCAATGATTGGATTTACGGCAACATTTTATGCTAATACAATTCTAGGATATGATTTTTCTAGCCCCACTAATTTAAGTATTTTCTTATCAATTGCTAGTTTCGCCTTCATTATGTTATTCTCAGGATTCATTTCTTGGCTAGGTATCCCTGGTCTTGCAATCTTCGGTATCCTCCTATTCTTTGGTTTACCACTTCTAATTGTAGCCCCGGAAATGCTACCTACTTTCTATCAAGATTGGGTTCTTCCATGGCTTCCAATGCGATTCTTGTATGAAGGTGTTAGAGAAATGTTATATTACAATGATCAAATCTTTAACCAAAACACAATTTCATTATTAGTAACTGCGTTAATTGGAACAGTACTATTCTTCTTTGAAACTTTTAACAAACGTCACAAAAACACTTTTATTAAATAAAGTTTTAAACTAAAAAAGACTTATTTTGAGTTATATGAAGTGAACCCCCTGAGTTGGAGTAAATCCAAAACTCAGGGGGTTTTATTATGTTTTCAGCTAAAATAAAGAAACAAGTTTTAAGTGAATATCTACAGGGAACTTCGTCCCTATTACTTATGAAAAAGTATGGTATCAAAGGAACTGCGACGATTTATCAGTGGCTCAATCTATTTAAAATTTTTGGCGATCAAGGATTAGAAAATTGTCGGAGGAAGACATTTTATGACTATTCCTTTAAAATCAAAGTTATCAAATGGCGACAAGAACATCATGCCTCATATCCAGCAACTGCAACCCATTTCAGATTGAAACAACCGATGATAGTTTGGGACTGGGAACGAAAACTGATTGAGGGACGTCTTAAGCCATATAAAGGACGGTCTTTAAAAATGACAGATAAATCTAAACAATCTAAGACATTGAAACAACTTCAGGAGGAAAACGAGCTTTTACGATTTCGGGTAGCATACTTGGAAAAACTCGAAGCCTTGGCACAGAAAAAATCTCAAACAAAGAAAAAGCCCAGCTAATAACTGAGCTAAGGCGTAAATTCAATGTTAAATTAGTTGTAGCTTTAAAAGCAGTACACATGTCGAGCAGCAGTTACCACGATGCACTTCATCGTAAATATCAATCAGGATCATCAACGTTAGTTGATGAGATTAAAAGTATTCGTTTGGAAAATCCTGATTACGGTTACCGAACAGTGACTTTAGCGCTTAAAAATAAGGGAATCATCGTTAATCACAAGGCAGTACTTCGTATTATGCGTGAAAATAATCTACTTTGTCAGGCATTCAATCGACGAACGAAAAAGTATAACTCTTATAAAGGAACTGTAGGTACAGTTACCCATAACCGTTTAAATCGTCGTTTTAAAACGAATCGTCCATTTCAAAAAATCGTTACTGATGTAACGGAGGTCCGTTGGGGTAATCAAACGATCAACGAACGTGCATACTTTACAGCTTATATGGACCTTTATAATGGAGAAATTCTTGAATGGAACATTGGTCGTAGACCAACGGTAGACTTTGTCACACGACCCCTTAAACGATTAGTGGCAAGATGTTCATCCTTACCATACCGTATGACAATTCATTCGGATCAAGGGTTTCAGTATCAGAACTTTAGGTACGTGAATATTTTGCGACAAGCTCGCGTTTTCCAAAGCATGAGCCGCAAGGCCACATGCCTAGATAATGCGGTAGCTGAAAGTATCTTTCACATTCTTAAAGTTGGCACGGTTCACAATTATCAATACCAAAACTACGAAGAGCTAGAATCTGCCATTACAAATTACGTAGATTATTACAATAAACATCGTATTAAAACAAAATTGGCCGGTATGTCACCGGTAAAATACCGGGAACATACCAGCCAATTAGTAGCTTAGAAATTCACTCCAATTTATGGGGTTCACTTCATATATCTCAAAATAAGTCTTTTTATTTAGTATTTCTTAGGATTCTCATTCGTAAAATAACGTGCATAACTCCTAAAATTAACATTACACAGTTAATTACCCAAAATAATAATGTAGCTGGATGTAACCCAAAATGATGGATTAATTCACCAGTTTTTCCGATTCCATTAAAAGCACCAGCCATAGAAACATAGAACCAAGCAATGGCTTTCAATTCAAAACTTTTTAATTCTTTTTTATTAACAAGTGAGAAATCAGCATCACTAATTATTTGTTTTAGTCTTTTTCTTTCCAGATAAATTTTAAGTGGTGGAATTATCCAAAACCATGGTGATATTTTATGATAATTTTTACCTACTTTTTTAAAGCTTGAAATAACTTCTTGATATTCCGTTAATTCTAAAAATGCCTGCAACAGTGGAAACGAAAAAAGAAACCATTCGCCTAAAAAGCCTAAAATAATCACAAAATTTCCTTGAAAGTTTTCCAATTTAATCTCCTCCATCACTATTTTAAAATTAATTGACTATTTTTATAGTCTAACTAATAAATTAATTTACAAATAACTTAGTTAAAGTAAAAAGCCCTCCATCAAATAGGATGGTGATGTGAACCCCACAAGTTGGACAATAATCTAACTTGTGGGGTTTTTGTTATGCCAAGAATAAATTACGAAGTAAAAAATAAAATTATAGAAGAATATTTTAACGGAATTGGGTCAACTACGTTGTCCCAAAAGTACCATGTTTCAAAATCGGTTATATTAGTATGGATTAATAGAATTAAAAACAAAAATTTCAGCATGATTAGTTGTAAAAATCGTCATCAAATAGAGTATTCTTTAGAATTTAAAATTAAAGTATTGAAATATAAAAATTCAAATAATTCTACTTTATCGGAATTGTGCAATAAATTTAAAATACATTCTGAAAGTACTATCTATTTTTGGCAACATCAGTTTGATGAATTAGGTATAATCGGATTATCAAGAAAACGAGGTAATCCCAAAATGACTAAAAACAAGATAACAAAACAAACTAAATTATCAAAAGATGAAAGATTGAAGCAACTTGAAGAAGAAAATTTAATGCTTAGAATTCAAAATGAATATCTAAAAAAACTGAAAGCCTTAGATCAAAAACAAACAAAGAAAAAGTAATGGTAATTGATGATTTAAGGCGTAAATTCAAGGTTAGTTTAAGTTTCATTTTAAGAGCCGTTAAATTACCTAGAAGTAACTATTATTACGCGATTTCATCGCATTCAATAAACAAAGATGTAAATATAATTAAACTAATAAAAGAGATTAAGGAAAACAATCCTAATTATGGGTATAGAAGAGTTACATTGGCACTTAATAATGCTGGTAAAAATGTTAACCATAAACGTGTACTTCGAATTATGAAAAAACATAATCTTCTATCATCAGTTTTCGGAAAGAAAAGACGTAGATATAATTCTTACGAAGGTAATGTTGGTAAAAGATTTAAAAACAGATTGAATCGTCGATTCAATACTCCAATTCCGTTTCAAAAATTAGCATCAGATACAACAGAACTAAGATATGGAAATCAAAGTATCAATGAACGAATATATTTAAATCCAGTTTTAGATTTGTTTTCTGGTGAAATTATTTCATATAGTGTTAGTGATCATCCTGATTTTGATTCAGTTTTTTCACCAATTAAAGAAGCTGTTTTAAAATTGCCTAAAACAAAATTCAAAAGATTCTTTCATTCTGATCAGGGTGTTCACTATCAAAATAAACGTTTAAATAAATTTCTAAGGAAAAACCGCATTACCCAAAGCATGTCACGTAAAGCAACGTGTTTAGATAATGCGGTTATTGAATCATTTTTTCACATTTTAAAAATTGAAATAGGAAACAATTTTAATACAAAAGAGGAACTAATAAATTCCGTTAGGAATTGGATTTATTATTACAATAATTATCGTATTAAAACAAAACTAGGAGGCAAATCTCCGATTCAATATCGAAAACTTGTCTCCTAGAAAGGCTAAATAATGTGTCCAACTTTATGGGTTCACATCATGGTGAGCTTTTCGATATGATATCAATACACAAAGGTATTGGGGAAAGCATTATGTCTCGAAAATTATATAGCGCGCAACCGACTCTTGTCAATAGTTTATTTGTAATAAGTTACAATTTTTTTACAAAAAACACACATCCAATGTTTTCGATAAAATCAGTATCAAAAATAACATTAGAAGTGTGTAGTTTTGCCAACAATTAGAAAAAATGTTGGCAAACTGATGGCAAAATAGATATTTTATAATTTCCACAAAGACAAGAATACCTATTTACCGGGCTTTTGCTCCTCGTCAGTTTGCAATACGGACATGAAGGCTGCTTGTGGTATTTCTACCTTACCAACCGATTTCATTCGCTTCTTACCCCGTTTTTGCTTTTCTAAAAGCTTAGCACGACGGTCAGGGTCACCAGTATGAATTTTAGACGTAACATCCTTACGATAGGCCTTAATATTTGTTCTAGCAATAATTTTAGCACCAATGGCAGCTTGTACTGGAATTTCAAAGTTTTGTCTTGGAATAATCTCTTTCAGCTTTTTAACTATATCTCGACTACGTTCATCCGCAAATTGACGATGAGAAATAAAACTTAAAGCATCTACGCGATCACCATTCAGTAAAATATCTACTTTAACTAAATCACTTTGTTGATATTCGTCAACTTCATAGTCTAACGAAGCATATCCATGTGTGCTTGATTTTAGGCGATCAAAGAAATTAAAAATTATTTCTGATAATGGCATTTGATAAATAACATTAACTCGAACATCATCTAAATATTCCATAGTTACAAAATCACCACGACGTGCTTGACAAAGCTTCATAACAGCGCCGACATAATCATTAGGAACCAACAAGGTTGCTTTAACGTAAGGTTCTTTAATCGCCTTAATTGCCGAAACGTCCGGCATTTCTGAAGGATTTTCCACTTCAACAGTGGATCCATCGTTCATTTCAACATGATAAGTAACCGATGGAGCAGTAGTAATTAAATCAAGATTGAATTCTCGTTCTAATCGCTCTTGGATAACATCCATATGAAGTAATCCTAAAAATCCACAACGGAATCCAAAACCTAAAGCTTGAGAAACTTCTGGTTCAAACTCTAGTGCTGCATCGTTTAATTTTAATTTTTCTAAGGCTTCTCGTAAGTCTTCAAATTTAGCGTTATCAGTTGGATAAAGACCTGAATAAACCATTGGAATCATTTCTCGATATCCAGGAAGCGCATGGTCAGTTGGATGATCAGAATTAGTTACAGTGTCTCCCACTCGTGTTTGATTAATATCTTTAATGCTGGCAGTAATATATCCAACATCTCCAGCCATTAGAAAATCTCTAGGGATTGGATGAGGTGAGTTAACTCCTACTTGAATAACTTCATATTCACTACCACTATTCATCAACCTAATTTTATCACCGTGTTTTACGGTCCCCTCGTAAAGGCGAACACTTAAAACTACTCCACGATAATCATCATAAATAGAATCAAAAACTAGCGCTTTTAATGGAGCTTGAATATCTCCCTGGGGAGCAGGAATAAATCTAACAATCTCTTCAATTAATTTATCAACGTTTAATCCTGATTTAGCACTAACTTCAACTGCATCGCTAGTATCAATACCAATCACGTCTTCAATTTCTTGTTTTACTTTTTCTGGTTCAGCTGAAGGTAAGTCAACTTTATTAATAACCGGCAAAATTTCCAAATCATTTTCTAAAGCTAAGTATACGTTTGCTAAAGTTTGGGCTTGAATTCCCTGTGTTGCATCTACAACTAATAAGGCACCTTCACAGGCAGCTAGACTTCGTGATACTTCATAAGAAAAATCAACGTGTCCCGGAGTATCAATTAAATGGAAAATATAATCAGTTCCATCTTTACTCTTGTACTTTAATTCAACGGCATTTAATTTAATCGTAATTCCACGTTCACGTTCTAAATCCATGCTGTCTAATAATTGATCTTTCATTTCTCTTTTAGAAACCGTATCCGTCATCTCTAAAATTCGATCAGCTAAAGTAGATTTACCGTGATCAATATGAGCAACAATTGCAAAGTTTCTTATTTTTTGTTGTTTCTCTTTCATTTTTTGATAATCCACTTTATTACCTACTTTCTAATTCGTATTCCACCAATATAACTCAATTATACCAATGGATTTACTAATAAACAAATAAGGAAGAGACATCCATCTCTTCCTTAAATTTATTTAAGTTTATTCTTTAATCTTTCAAAGAAGCCTTCTTCTTCATCGGGAGTATCTAATCCACTTGCTTCAGCAAATGCACGTAATGCTAATTTTTGATCTGGACTAAGTTTCTTTGGTGTAGAAATCTTAATTTTAACTAGTTCATCACCCTTAGACTCACTATGAAGTTTAGGAGCACCTTGTCCTCTAAGTTTAAAGACAGTTCCTGTTTGAGTACCGGCAGGAATATTCAATTTACCACTACCGTATACAGTATCAACGTCTATTTCGTTACCTAAAGCCGCATCAGTAAATGAAATAGTCTTATTCAAGTAAATTGTTGAACCATCACGTTCAAACTTATCACTAGGAAGGACATTGAAAATAATGTATAAATCACCGTAAGGTCCACCATTTTCACCAGCATTCCCTTGGCCTTGAAGTCTCATTTGTTGACCTTCTTCAACACCAGCAGGTACGTTAACTTCAACTTGGTGATTTTCTTGAACTTTACCAGCCCCACCACACTTAGCACATTTGTCTTTGATAATTTTACCCTTACCTTGACAACGTGGACATGAAGATTGAGTTTGCATTTGTCCCATTGGTGTATTTACCGTTCTGGTAACCATTCCAGAACCATGACAATCAGGACAGGTTTCTGGATTAGTTCCAGGTTTGGCACCCGATCCGTGACAATCAGAACATTGAGCTTCTCTACGGTAATTGATTTTATCTTTCTTACCAAAAATAGCTTCATCAAACTTCAATGTCATTTGGTATTGTAAATCTGCACCTGGTCTTGGTGCATTAGGATCTTGACGTTGACGTCTACCACCGCCACCAAATAAATCACTGAAAATGTCAGAGAAATCACCATAGCCAGCACCACCGGCACCGCCAAAGCCGCCGAATCCACCTCCGGATCCACCACCAAAACCTTGTGGACCATCTGCAGACCCATATTGATCATAGTTGGCACGTTTTTGCTTATCACTTAATACTTCGTAAGCCTCAGTAATATCTTTAAATTTAGCTTCTGCATCAGGAGCTTTGTTGATATCTGGATGGTATTTTTTAGAAAGATGACGATATGCATGACTAATTTCTTTGTCAGAAGCATCTTTTGAAATACCTAAAATATCATAATAATTTTTATCAGCCATTAATTAGCCTCCAAATTCTTTTAAATTAATAAAAACCCAGGCCGACCGAAGTGGCTTGGGCTTTTAAAGTTATTAAATCCTATTTTAAACTATTTCTTGTCATCATCCTTAGTTTCGTGGAAATCACCGTCAACAGTTTGATCATCATCTTTCTTTGATGAGTCACCGTTAGCAGCTCCTTCTTCTCCACCTTGAGCTTGTTGTTGTTGATATAGTTTAACAGCAACTGCTTGAACCTTTTCGTTTAAAGCATCTTTTTTAGCTTTCATATCTTCAAGGTTGCCATCTTCTTTAGCTTTCTTCAATGCTTCTTCAGCATCTTTTACTTCTTTAATTTCATCTTCTGAAACTTTACCTTCAACATCCTTTAAAGTCTTATCAGTTTGGAAGATTAATTGGTCAACTTCATTGTTTAAGTCAACTTCTTCTTTTTTCTTCTTATCTGCTTCTTCATTGGCTTTGGCTTCGTTCATCATCTTTTCGATTTCTTCATCTGAAAGACCATTTGAATCTTTAATGGTAATCTTTTGTTCTTTACCAGTGCCTTTATCCTTAGCAGATACGTTTACGATACCATTCTTATCAATATCGAAAGTAACTTCAATTTGAGGAACTCCACGAGGAGCAGCTGGAATATCTGTTAATTGGAAACGACCTAATGACTTGTTATCAGCTGCCATTGAACGTTCACCTTGAAGAACATGAATATCAACGGCTGTTTGATTATCAGCTGCGGTTGAGAATGTTTGTGACTTAGAAGTTGGAATAGTTGTGTTCTTTTCAATCAACTTAGTCATAACGCCACCCATTGTTTCAATACCTAATGACAATGGAGTAACATCAAGTAAAACAACGTCCTTAACATCACCAGTTAAAACACCACCTTGAACAGCAGCACCAAGAGCAACTGCTTCATCAGGGTTAATTGAGTGGTTAGGTTCTTTACCAGACCAGTTCTTAACTGCTTCTTGAACGGCTGGAATACGAGTTGAACCACCATTTAAGATAACTTCATCAATATCACTTGTACTTAAGCCAGCATCTTTAAGTGCATTTTCAAATGGAACCTTAGTTTTTTCAACTAAGTCTGAAGTTAATTCGTTGAATTTAGCACGTGTAAGAGTTGTTTGTAAGTGAAGTGGACCATTATCGTTTGAAGCAATGAAAGGTAAACTAATTTCAGTTTGGTTTACACCAGACAATTCTTTCTTAGCTTTTTCAGCTGAATCCTTAAGACGTTGTAATGCCATCTTATCTTGTCCAAGATCGATACCATTTTCTTTCTTAAAGTCTGCAACTAACCAATCAATAACACGTTGATCAAAATCGTCACCACCAAGGTGAGTGTCACCGTTAGTTGAAAGAACTTGGAACACACCATCACCTAATTCAAGAACAGAAACATCAAAAGTACCACCACCTAAATCGTAAACTAATACTTTTTCGTCTTTTTCTTGTTTATCTAAACCATATGCTAATGCAGCAGCAGTTGGTTCATTGATAATTCTCTTAACATCTAATCCAGCAATTTTACCAGCATCTTTAGTAGCTTGACGTTGGGCATCATTAAAGTAAGCAGGAACTGTAATAACTGCTTCAGTTACTGTATCTGAAAGGTAGTTTTCAGCGTAACCTTTAATATATTGAAGAATCATAGCTGATACTTGTTGTGGTGTGTATGACTTACCATCAATATCAACTTTGTAACCTTCTTCTCCCATGTGGCTCTTAATTGAACGAATGGTGTTAGGGTTAGTGATTTCTTGACGTTTTGCAACTTCACCAACTTGAATTTCATCGTTTTTAAAAGCTACAACTGAAGGAGTAGTTCTTGAACCATCAGGGTTGGTGATGATTTTTGGTTTTCCACCTTCCATAACTGCAACTGCAGAGTTTGTTGTACCTAAATCAATACCAATAATTTTATTACTTGCCATTATTTTTTACCTCACTTTTTTATTTTTTTATTGAGCTACGACTACCATTGCTGGTCTTAACACGCGGTCAGCAATTTGGTAACCGGTTTGAAGCACTTTAACAACTGTATCAGCTGGATGATCATCATCCGCTGCAACAGTTTGAACTGCTTGATGAAATTCAGGATTGAATTTAACCCCATCAGCTTCAATTTCAGTGATGTTATTATCATTCAATGATTTTTCAAGATGTTTGTATACAATCTCAATTCCATCCATCAATTGTTGCCCGCTATCATTATCAACTTTAACTTGAAGAGCCCGTTTTAAATCATCCATAACCGGAACAATATCCTTAGCTAAACTTTGTGAACCATACTTGGCTAATTCGCTTTGTTCTCTTTGGTTTGCTCTCTGAATATTTTGAATTTCAGCTTGAGCTCTTAGATAATTATTTTGTGAATCCTCTAGTTGTTGTTGTAATTCAGCAATTTGGGCATCAAAAGCAGCGTCTTTTGCTTCATTATTGTCATTATGAGACTCTTCTTCAACAACCTTTTTTGCTTCTTTTTTCTCACTCTTTTTAGTCATTTTAAGCCTCCTTTATTGATCATAATCATAATAGTATCCCGAAATGCGTTTTTTTAACTCATTTCTGAATGCATCTACAACACCAATCATCTTTGGATAAGCCATCCTAGTTGGACCAATTAAGGCAATTTTTCCAACTCCATGATTTCCAAGATCATAAGTACCAGTTATAATGCTGTAGTTTTTTAACCAATCATTTTCAATCTCTGAACCAATTTTTACTGATATCGGTTTTAAATCATTTTCTAATAACTTATTAATTCCAGTATCATTGTTAAAAAGGTCGTCCAATAATTTAATCTTTGATAAGTCATTAACCGTAACTTGGTCAAACATATTCATCCGACCTCCCACAAAGTAATGATCATCATCAATACTTGCTAAAATCGAACCTAACGTTTGAACAAATTGTTGTGTATCAGGAAGATAACTACCCAGGTCACTTAATAATCCTGATTGGAAGACTAAGTTAACTTCTTTAGCAGTTTTCCCAACTAATTTATCATTTAACAGATTAGTTGCTTGGACCAGTTGTGCATCAGTATAGACACACATCACTAAAAACGATTGACTTTCAACTTGTTCGTTACTCATTATAACAACTACTAATAAACGATTTATCCCAATTCTAACGATTTGAAGATGTTTAATCGTATTTTCAGTAGCTAACTCTGGACTAATCGTCAGTGCCGTATAATCAGTAATCGATGACATAATATCAGCGGATTGCCTTACGATATCATCAATTTGTTGAAACGATTGATCTAACATTCCACTAACATACTTTAATCGCTTTTTATCAAGCGGTTTAGGCTTGGCTAAATGGTCGATATAGTAACGATAACCAATGTTAGATGGAACTCGTCCTGAAGAAGTATGCAATTTCTCAATAAACCTTTGGTCACTCAAGACTGCCATCTCATTTCTAATCGTAGCCGAGCTAACCTTAATTGGTAATTGATTAGCTAAAGCTTTCGATCCAATGGGAATTCCAGTTTTGGAATAATCATCAATAATATATTCTAATATCATCGCTTGTCGGTCAGTGAGCATCTTTATCACTCCTTTTTAGCACTCACACAGTTGAAGTGCTAAGGCACATTTATAGATTAACAAGTAATTAAAAATAGGTCAAGAATTAAGCTTTGATATTTCGAATGTCTTTAAAATATTTTCTAGTTTCCGCTTCGTCCAATTGTAATTGCTTAATTAGATCAGCCTCTCCTGTATATTTAATTTCATCTCTAGTCTTTTTAAGCCATTTAATTTCAACCTGATTACCATAAATGTTTTGGTCAAAATCCAAAATGTTTATCTCAATTGTAACGGGATTATCATCACCAAAGGTTATATTTCTCCCAATTGATGCCATTCCTTTATACCAAGCTTGATTGATTTTAATCGTTACGATATAAACCCCTTCAGATGGAACCTGCTGCCGATTATCATATTCAATATTTGCAGTTGGAAATCCTAGAGTTCGACCTCTTGCTAACCCATGAACTACAGTTCCACTAGTCTTAAAGTCATATCCTAACAATCGATTTACCGTTAACAAGTGCCCATTTTCTAAATTTCTACGAATTCGAGTGGAACTTATTTTTTTACCAGACATTACATCTGCGGGAACCGTAACGATATTGAATCTTCCTTTTGCATACTTAGGCAAATCGATCATAGTTGCTTTTTTAGCACCATAAGTATGATCAAAACCGGCTACAACCGTTTCTGCATTTAATCTAATCAAGTAATCATCAACAAAAGTTTGTGGTGCTTGAGATTGAAATTCAAAGTTATAATTAATTTTATAAACAATTTCAATACCTAAACTTTGAAATAGTTCCATTTTTCTATTCCATAACGACAAATACCGTGCTTCATTTCCTTCAAGCTTGCGGTAAACAATTGCCGGATGATGATCATAAGTTAAAATAGCTAATTTTATTCCCTTTTGTTTAGCTATTTTTCGGGCATGTTTAATGACTTCTTGATGCCCTAAATGAACTCCATCAAAAAATCCCATCACTAATACAATTGAATCTTCAAATTTAACTTTACTATCAATGGGATAAGATAAATCAATTACTTGCATAACTAATCTCCTTCAAGGTCAAACATTTTTAAAGGTAAATAACGTTTTTTTTCATGATTTAAGTAGTATAACGCACGATCAACATTATGATAACTAATTAACACCGTCTCATCATTGGGTTCGACCTCGTCGATTTCTAAGAAATTTCCATTTTTAACCCGCTTCCACTGTGAATCATTAATAATAATACGTGAGTAATCGGTTAAAGCCTTTCCAATGGGAAAAATCTTTTGTGCTAAACGGTCAGATTCTTTTGCTTCCATCAATTCATCAATCGTAACTGTTTCTGAAAGGTCAAAACCACCACTTTTAATTCGGGTTAGTTGTGACATAACCGCTGGAATATTAAATTTTTTTCCAAAATCAACGGCTAATGTCCTCACGTAAGTTCCCTTACCACAACCAACTTCAAAGAAAATGGTCTGGGTTTTATTTTCTTCGTCGATAATATCTTTTCCTAGTTGTTTAAAATAGCTGATTTTAGCGATTCGTTTTGGCCGTTCAACCGTTTCACCATGCCTAGCGTAATCATATAATCTTCGACCATTTACTTTTACTGCTGAAAACATCGGTGGTATTTGCGTTATTTCACCCACAAAGCTGGAAAGTCCCGCATCAATTTGCGCTTGAGTTAGCGGTTCAAAATCAAAATCGTCTTCAACAATTTCTCCATCTAAGTCTTCTGTCGTCGTTGAGAATCCTAAGGTAATTGAACCACGATATATTTTCCCAGAATCCATTAATAAATCGACTACTTTAGTTGCATGTCCTAAACAAATTGGTAAAACCCCATCGACATTAGGATCTAATGTACCACTGTGACCAACTCTTTTTTGACCAAACACATATCTCATTTTACTAACGCAAGCAAAGCTCGTCATTCCCATTGGCTTATACAAAGGAATTATTCCAGTTCTCATAAAATCTCCCCATTTATATGTACGCAAAAATAACTGAGAACAAAAAGTTCTCAGTTATTGTTTTATTGTTCGCGCTTTAGTTTATTAATTAATTCATCAATCTTACTACCATATTGAATTGACTTATCTAATTCAAAATGGATTTCTGGAGTTACATAAATACTTAAGCGGTGTCCTAGTTCACCACGAATTAATCCTGTAGCTTTATCTAGACCCTTTTGTACATTTTCTTTATCAGCCTCTTCATCAGACAAGATGCTGTAAAAAATGGTTGCTTGTTGTAAATCACCAGTTGCCTTCACACCAGTAATCGTAACTCCTTGGACTCGTGGATCACGAACCCGTTTTAACAAGATATCATCAACTTCTCGTTGAATTTCTTGTTGTAATCTACCTACACGATATTGTGCCATTTTGTGCCTCCATTTATAACGGTTACTTTGGAGCAACTTCTTTCATGCGGTAAGCTTCGATAACATCTCCAACTTTAATATCGTTGTAGTTTTCGATTGTAATACCACATTCGTGACCTTGCTTAACTTCTTTGGCGTCATCTTTGAATCGCTTCAAACTACCAATTTCACCATCGTACTTAACAACGTTATCACGAATCAAACGAACTTTACTATCGTTTTTAATAAAGCCATCGTTAACCATTCCCCCAGCAATCGTTCCGACTGCAGAAGCTTTATAGATTTGACGAACTTCAACACTACCAGTAACTTCTTCTTCAAACGTTGGATCTAATTGACCCTTCATTGCAGCAGTTACATCATCAATGGCATTGTAAATAACTTGGTAAAGACGAATATCAACTTGGTCAGTTTCTGCTTGCCCTTTAGCTTGTGGTGTAGGACGAACGTTAAATCCAATGATAATCGCATTACTTGCTTTAGCAAGAGCAACATCACTTTCATTAACCGCACCAACTGATGAATGGATAACATTAACGTTAACACCTTCAACGTCGATTTTCTTCAAACTACCTGCAAGAGCTTCAACTGAACCTTGAACGTCAGCCTTAATAACTACGTTAACTTGCTTCATATCTTCTTGTTTCATGGAATCAAATAAGTTATCAAGTGTTACACGATTATTTTGCTTTCTTTCTTCCATTTGTGCTTCTTTAGCACGTTCTTCACCAGCAGCACGAGCGGTTTTTTCGTCATTAAATACAACGAAACGATCACCGGCTTCAGGAACATCATTTAAACCAGTAATTTCAACTGGAGTAGATGGGGTTGCTGATTCGATTTCTTGTCCTAACTCATTTGACATAGTTCTTACTCGACCAAAAGTATCACCAACAACAATTGGATCACCTTTACGTAAAGTTCCTTGTTGAACTAGTAAAGTAGCAACGGGACCTTTTCCACGGTCAAGTCTTGCTTCTACAACTGAACCAGCACCATTTTGTTTAGGATTTGCCTTTAATTCCATCACGTCTGCTTGTAATAGAATCATGTTTAATAGCTCATCAACGTTAGTTCCCGTCTTTGCAGAAATATCAACGAAAATAGTATCTCCACCATATTCTTCTGGAACTAATTCATAGGCCATCAATTGTTCTTTTACATGGTTAGGGTTTGCTCCATTTTTATCGATCTTGTTAACCGCAACGATAATTGGAGTTCCGGCTTCCTTAGCATGGTCAATCGCTTCAATTGTTTGAGGCATAACCCCATCATCAGCAGCAACCACAAGGATAGTGATATCTGTAATGTTGGCTCCACGAGCACGCATTTCAGTAAATGCAGCATGTCCAGGAGTATCAAGGAATGTAATATCTTGGCCATCAAGATGGAGTTGGTATGCACCGATTGCTTGTGTAATTCCACCTGCTTCACCAGAAGTGATGTGAGAATGTCTCAAGTAATCAAGTAAGGTCGTCTTACCATGATCAACGTGTCCCATGATTGTCACAACGGGAGGACGTGGTGCTTGATATGATTTGTTTTGTTGTTCTTCTTCAAAAAACTTATCAATATCGGAAACATCCACATGTTGTTTTTCTTCAGCTTTGATTCCATAATCTTCAGCTAAAACCTCAATTGTATCTTTATCTAAAGATTGGTTTTGATTAACCATCATTCCTAGTATAAATAACTTCTTAATGATTTCAGCTGGTTCACGGTGAAGTAACTTACCTAAATCTTGAGCGTTCATTCCATCTTCAAAAGTTAATACTTCTGGCAATGGACGATCTTTACGAACAGATGGGGTTTTCTTTTTATTTTGGCGAATTCTTTGGTTCTTTGAATACATTCCTGCAAATGGATTACGACGATTGTTACGATTATTACGACGCTTCTTCTTACCGTTTCCATTTCCATTTGTATTACGATTCAAGCTACCACCAAACTTACCAGTAGTGCTAGTAGTGGTTTTGGGTTTAGCTTGCCCACTTTTATTGTTGTTAGCTGGTTTTTGGTTCTTATTTGGTTGATTACTTTTTACTGAATTAGTATTTTTACCATTTGCATGGTTATTAGTACTGGTTGAATGGTTGTTAGTGTTTGTCTTTTTATTTTTTACTGGTTGTTGCTTTGTTTGCTTATGATTCTCATTTGATTGACTTTTTGCAGTCTTATTCATTAATAAACCTCGAACAGTTTTTTCTTCGCTATTATCTAGTGATGACATGTGGTTTTTAACATCAAAACCTTTTTCTTTTGCTGCAGTAATAATTTTTTTACTTGGCACATTTAATTCTTTGGCCAATTCATAAATTCTTTTCTTTGGCATGAAATCACGCTCCTTATTATTCGTTCAATTCATTTAACTTCCTCGCAAAACCATTATCTGTAATTCCAACTATTGTTCGACTTTGACCGATTGCATCGCTAATATCAGATTTAGTTAGTTTATTGTTAACCGGAATCTGGTAGTAATTAGTTTTATTTATAAATTTTTTGGTAGTTGCTGCTCCAGCATCACTTGCAATCAAAAGAAATTTTACTTTCCCCTTTTTAACTGCATTAAGTACGATACCTTCTCCTGATATTATTTTACCAGCTCGTCTAGCAATCCCCAAAAGATTTAATATCTTATTATAATTTGTCATTACGTTTTAACTCAGCACGTGCTTGAACGTGGTCAACATACTGGATCAATTCGTCGTAGAAATTATCATCTAAATCGACTGAAAAAACTTGATCTAATAAATGGCTACTTTTAGCACTTTTAACTGCCGTAACATCGATTTGGACATAGGCTCCTCGACCTGGTTTTTTACCAGTTTCATCAAGGGAAACTTGTCCCTCTTTATTTCGTACAATTCGAACTAGTTCTTTTTTAGGAAACATTTCCCCAGAAATGATATCTTTTCTCATCGGGATTTTTCTTTTTTTAACCATTAAATTCACCTCAGAGTTTATTCTTCAGTTTCAACTTCAGCTGAATCATCGTTTTCCATTTCTGATTCTGGCTTAATATCAATTTTGTATGCAGTCAAACGAGCAGCTAATCTGGCATTTTGACCTCTTTTACCAATTGCTAATGATAATTGATCATCTGGAACAATTACAGTACATGCTTTTTCTTCATCTTCTTTGAAGATTACATCAAGCACATCCGCTGGATTTAATGCATTAGCAATGTAATTAGCTGGATTTTCGTCCCATTGAACAATATCCATATTTTCGCCACCTAATTCGTTAACAATATCTTGTACTCGTTGTCCTCGAGGTCCAACTGTAGTTCCCACTGGATCGATATTTGCTTCATTTGAACGAACCGCAACCTTAGAACGATCACCAGCTTCTCTGGCAATTGAAACAATTTCAACAATTCCATCATAAACTTCTGGGACTTCTTGTTCAAAAAGACGTTTAAGTAACCCAGGGGCTGTTCTACTTACAAAAACTTGTGGACCCTTTGATGCATCATCAACGTTTGTAACGTATACTTTGATTTTTTCTTGTGGTCGATAAGTTTCGTTTGGAATTTGATCATTATGTGCCATCGCTGCTTCAACCCCATCTAGAGTCAAGTAAACAAAGCGAGTATCTTGGCGTTCAACTTCAGCAGTAATCAATTCATCTTGATATTTACTGTATTTATTATAAACAGTTTCTCTTTCGGCTTCCCGAACTCTTTGCATAATAACTTGTTTAGCAGTTTGTGCAGCAATTCTTCCGAAGTCTTTTGGAGTTACTGAAAACTTAATTTCGTCTCCTAATTCATAACCGCGATTAATTTGTAAAGCTTCATCTAAACTTACTTCTAATCTTGGATCTGCAACTTCTTCGACAACTTTTTTCACCGCATATACGTTCATGTTCCCTTTTTTACCATCGAAATCAACTTCGACATTTTGGGCTTGATCATAATTACGCTTATAAGCTGAAACTAAAGCTGCTTCTAAAGCTTCAATAACAACCTCTTTTTTAACTCCCTTTTCTACCTCAAGGGCATCTAAGGCATTGACCAACTCTTTACTCATTCTTGTTCTCCTAACTAAAATTCAATGGCTAACCGGGCTTTTGAAATTAATTCTCGTGGAATTTTGATTTCTTTTCGATTAGTTTTTTCTTTAACTATTAAGGTTAATTCTTCTTGATTAATATCCTTTAAAGTACCTTCGAATACCTTTTTACCTTTAATCTTTTGGTATAAAGAAACATTAATATACTGATCAATGGCATCTTGATAATCTTGTTCATTTCTTAAGGGACGTTCTACACCTGGTGAAGAAACTTCTAAGAAGTATTGATCAGCAAATGGATCTGGATCAATTTGATCTAATTTTTCACTTAATTCATCACTTACTGATGCACAATCATCAATAGATATTCCGCCATCCTTATCAATATAAACGCGTAAATACCAGCTTCCACCTTCTTGCACATATTCAACACTATATAAAGAAAAACGGTGTTCATCTAGAATAGGTTGAACTGTATCGGTAACTTTTGTAATAATTTCGCTAATTTCGCTCAACTATTTACCTCCCAAAATTTTCCAATAAAAAGAGCGAGCATCTCTGCTCACTCCTTAAAGAGTTTTTAATTACTACCTACAATATAACACAGTAAGCTGACTTTCACAATTAAACTCACTATCTAGGTCTTTTATAAATCAAAAAGACTTAACTGGTTTTCATCTGGCAATCCTTTTAAGACTCCATTTTGGGTCATAAATTCAATGATTGTCTTTGATACTTTACCCCGCTTGGCTAAATCTTCCTTTGAAAGGAACGGTTTATCCTCTCGAGCGGCAATAATTTGTTTGGCAACGTTTAATCCTAATCCAGGAACCGCACTAAATGGTGCAATCAATTTATTTCCGTCCATTAACCATTCAGAGGAATCAGAGCGATCTAAGTCAATCATTTCAAACTCAAAACCACGTTCCAACATTTCATTTGCTAATTGCATGACCGTTAATAAATTCTTCTCTTTGGTCGAGGCTTCGGTCCCCTTATCATTAATTTCTTTCATTTTTGCTTTAACTGCTTCTTTTCCGTGAGCCATTGACTCAACGTCAAAGTCATCCGCTCTAACCGAAAAGTAGGCAGCGTAATAAACTAATGGAAAGTATACCTTAAAGTATGCCACTCGAAGCGCCATCAACACATAGGCTGTAGCATGGGCTCTTGGGAACATGTACTTGATCTTCAAACAAGAATCAATGTACCAATCGGGAACGTTTGACTTTTTCATGATATCTTGCCATTCGTCTTTAATCCCCTTACCTTTACGAACTTTTTCCATTATTTGAAAGGAAGTTTCTGAGTCAACTCCGTAATTAATCAAATCGGTCATAATGTTATCACGACAACCAATCACGTTTGAAATTGTTGCTTTGCCCTCTTTAATCAACTCGTCAGCATTTCCTAACCAAACATCGGTTCCATGGGAGAGTCCGGAAATTTGGAGTAAATCGGAAAAGTTTTTAGGCTTAGTATCTTCCAACATTCCTCTAACAAATTTAGTCCCAAATTCTGGAATTCCTAAAGTTCCAGTCTTAGACTGAATTTGTTCTTCATCAACATTTAATATCTGCGGTCCACTAAATATTGACATAACCCCTTCATCATTCATAGGAATAGTGTATGGGTCAATTCCTGATAAATCCTGTAACATCCGAATCATAGTAGGATCATCATGGCCTAAAATATCCATTTTTAAAATATTATCGTGAATGGAATGGAAATCAAAGTGAGTTGTTTTCCATTCTGCATTTTGATCTTCTGCCGGAAATTGAATTGGCGTGAAGTCGTAGATTTCCATATAATCTGGAACGATAATTATTCCGGCGGGATGTTGTCCGGTTGTTCTTTTAACTCCCGTAGATCCTTGGGCTAAACGGTCAATTTCAGCATTTCTAAAGTTTTTCCCTGTATCTCTTTCATACGCTTTTACATAACCATAAGCCGTTTTATCAGCAACCGTCCCAATCGTTCCGGCTCTGAATACGTTATTTTCTCCAAACAAAACCTTGGTGTAGTTATGTGCGATGGTTTGGTAATCTCCAGAGAAGTTCAAATCAATATCCGGAACCTTATTTCCTTTAAAACCTAGGAAGGTTTCAAACGGAATATTATGTCCATCACCAATCATTACAGCGCCACATTTAGGACATTCTTTTTCCGGCAAATCAAATCCAGAACTATACTCACCCTTAGTAAAGAACTCCGAATATTGACACTTAGGACACCGGTAATGAGGAGGGAGTGGATTAACCTCAGTGATTCCAGTCATAGTAGCAACCAGACTAGATCCAACTGATCCACGAGAACCAACTAAATAACCATCTTTATTACTTTTCGCAACTAATCTTTGTGAAATCAAATAGATTACCGAAAATCCATTTCCGATGATACTTTTTAATTCACGATCTAAACGATTTTGAACAATTTCAGGTAACTCATCACCATAAAGTTTATGAGCTGTATCCATCGTTCTACGCTTGATTTCATCTTCAGCACCATCCATCTTTGGCGTATACAACTTATCTTTAAGTGGATGAATTTCTTCGATTTCATCAGCAATTTGATTAGGATTGGTTATCACAATTTCTTCGGCTTTTTCTTCACCTAAAAATCTGAAATCCTTTAACATTTCATCAGTAGTTCTAAAGTGTAAATCTGGTAATTCTGTTCGATTAAGTGGATTAGCTCCACCTTGAGAACTAATTAATATTTTTCGATAAATATAGTCATGTGGATCCAAATAGTGCGCATCACCAGTAGCAACCAGTGGAATTTCTAATTGACTAGCTATTTCGGACATATTTTTAATAATTTCTTGCAACTTACCGCGATCACTAATTAACTGTTGATCCAATAGCGGTTGATAAGCTGCTTGTGGTTGAACCTCTAAATAGTCGTAAAACTTAGCTTTTTCAAAAGCCTCTTCTTTTCCCTTTTGCATCATTGCAGTAAATACTTCACCACTAGCACAAGCAGAACCAACTATAATTCCATCTCGTAATTTTTCTAATTCACTTCTAGGAATTCTAGGAACCCGGTAAAAGTAATCGATGTGAGATTTAGAAACCAACTTAAACAGATTTTTTAATCCCGCCTGTGTTTTAGCCATTAAAATTGCATGAAATGGTCTAGCATGACGATAAGCACCATTTTCCGTCATATGATCATTTAGTTGATCATGGTATTGAATATCATACTTATCTTCAGCATCTTTCAAGAATAAATAATTTAGATGACCAGTGGTTTCGGCATCATAAATTGCTCGGTGATGGTGTTCCAAGACCACATCAAATTTTTTGGCTAATGTATTCAAACGGTAACTTTTATAGTTGGGATATAAAAATCTAGCTAAAGTTAAAGTATCAATAATTGGATTTTGAATCTTTTCCATTCCATGTCTTAAATAACCCGTATTCATAAAGCCAATATCAAAAGTTACGTTGTGACCTACAATAATGGAGTCGCCACAAAAATCGCGAAATAGTTTAAAGACTTCTTCTTCTGACTTAGAACCAGCCACCATATCATCAGTAATAGATGTCAAATTTGTCGTTTGTTCAGAAAGATGAAAACCTGGATCAATAAATTCCTCAAATTCTTCAATGACATTATTTCCCTGCATTTTAACCGCTGATAATTCAATCACTCGGTCATAAATTGCTGATAATCCAGTCGTTTCCGTATCAAAAACAACGTAGGTCGAATCCTTCAAAGGAAGGTGTTTATCATTAAATCCAATTGGTTCTCCATCATCAACCACATTGGCTTCTAATCCATAAAGCATTTTGATTCCTGCACTTTTAGCTGAATTATATGCCTCTGGGAATGCCTGGACATTACTATGGTCTGTCACAGCAATTGCCGGCTGACCCCATTTCTTGGCACGTTTAACAAAATCAGAAATAGAATTGGTTGCATCCATTTGACTCATATTAGAATGCAAGTGGAGTTCCACCCTTTTTTTATCTTCTGGTTCAGTATCCATCCGTTCTTCGTGTTCAACTGGATTAATGTCATATGCATTTAGTGCTAATTCATGAGAGAAATTATCTTCTTGAACACTTCCTCGAACCTTAATCCAACTTCCTTCTTCAAGATTAGCAAATTTTGCCCCTTCATCATCATCTTTAGAAAATTTCTTTACGGTTATTGAAGAAGTATAATCCGTAATCTCAAGGATCATTAACTGTCTACCGGATCTTAATGCTCTAATTTCTTTTTTGAAAACATACCCATTAACTACAACTGAACGTTCTTCTTCAGTAATGTTTTCCATTTGCGTTATGTCCACATTATCTGCAATTTTTCGTCCAATTGTCACACTACCATTGGCAGCAGCAGATTGTTTTACTGAGTTAGCTTGTGCAATTGCTGCTTGTGCTTTTTGAGCTAACTCTTCATCTCTAACCTTTTTGGCAGCCATTAACTCTTTAATGCGTTCTTGTGATTCCGTTTCATCAACCATCGTATTAATCTCAAACGGTGGAAAGCCAACTTTTTTGTAGGCATCTAAAATAGGACCAATTGCCTTTTGATTCATAAAGTTCTTTACTAAATCATTTACTGCATAAAAGTTAACTCTGCCGTCTTCTAAACGAGGAACGTTATTATCACATAGTTCGTGAAGTAAACTTGATTTAACTCCAGAATTATTCACTACCCATTGCCAATAATCACCAATTTGTTGATTTTTCAATTCTGATTGTTGAGTTTGAATAAAGAAATCAATCTTTGCAATCTCACTAAAGGCCGCATGTAACCCTTGGGTAAAAGCAATAAAAGCTTGATAACTGAGAATTTCTGGGATAAAAAAATGAAAATCCCAGCGATTTGATTGTTGATGAACTTTAACCATTTCAATTTCAGCGCCAGCGAATTGATTTCGATACTCTTCGCTTATTTTAATTTGATCAAGTAATTTATTAAATTTTTCTTTTTTATTTAATGCCATCTTGTTCTCCTATATAATCGAACAAAAAAAGCCCGTTAATCAGGCTCCTTGATTTAAATTTCTTTTGATAAGATTTCAATTGTATTTTGTAAGTCGTCAACTTTGGTTTCGATTGTTTCACCAGTTTTACGAATTTTAACTTCAACAATTCCCTCATCCGCCTTTTTACCAATGGTAATTCTAATTGGGATTCCAATTAAGTCAGAATCTGCAAACTTGACTCCCGCACGTTCTTTACGATCATCAAGTAAAACATCTAAACCATTAGCTTTTAAATCATTATAAATTTTATCAGCCAATTCACGTTGTTCATCTTTTTTAACATTCATTGGTAATACATGGACATCAAATGGAGCAATTGCTTTTGGCCAAACCAATCCGTTATCGTCTGCCATTTGTTCAGAAATTGCAGATAACAAACGACTAACCCCAATTCCATAACTTCCCATAATGATTGGTGTTTGACGACCATTTTCATCAAGAATATTTGCATCAAGTACATCAGTATAACGAGTTCCAAGTTTAAAAATGTGACCAATTTCGATTCCCTTAGTAAACTTCAAAACACCGCTTCCATCTGGAGAAATATCTCCTTCATTTACTAATCTAAAGTCTCCATATTTAAGATTTGGCAAATCACGACTAGGATTAATGTTTTGATAATGTTTACCATCTTGGTTAGCACCAATAATACCGTTAACGATACCTTGTACGTATTCATCGGCTAAAACAGTCACATCGTCTGAAAGACCAAATGGACCAACAGCGCCAGGAACAGAACCTAGAATATCTTTAACTTGTGCTGCTGTAGCTAATTCAGCATCATCTGCATGGAAATAGTTTTTAACTTTAGCTGGATTAATTTCCTGATTACCTAGAACCAGCAATAAAACTGGTTTTTCATCAACCATATATAATAAGCTCTTGATAATTTTATTTTTCTCAACATCAAAGAACTTAGCTACTTGGTTAATATTTTTAACATCTGGTGTTTCTACTAACTCAAGTTCACCTAACTCAGCATGAGATTTTTTGTTTACAAATAAATTGGTTGCCATTTCTAAGTTTGCGGCATAATCACTATCATCTGAGTAAACGATTGTGTCTTCACCAACTGCAGCAGGAGCAGAAAATTCCATTGAATCGGAACCACCCATGCTACCACTATCACCAATAATTCCTAAGTATTGTAATCCAACTCGATCAAAAATATTCCGGAAAGCAGTATTCATTTCACGGTAAATTTTATCTAAATCATCATCGTTAGCAGAAAATGAATAGGCATCTAACATCATGAATTCACGACTTCTTAACAATCCATAACGAGGACGATCTTCATCTCTAAATTTAGATTGAATTTGATAAACATTAAGGGGTAATTTTTTATATGAATTAATTGTTCCTTTAATCAATTCAGTCATTGTTTCTTCATGAGTAGGACCTAAGATAAAATCAGTATCATGACGATTTTTCAATTTGAATAACTCAGGACCATAAGCTTCGTATCTACCGGAATCTTGCCAGAATTTTGCTGGAATTATCTCTGGAACTAACATTTCGTTAGCATTTGAATTATCCATTTCATCTTCAATGATTCGCTTAATTTTTTGAATCACACGATATGCTAAAGGAAGATAGGCATAAGTTCCTGCTGATATTTGTTGAATAAACCCTGCTCTAATAAGCATCTTATGACTAATTGCTTCAGCACCGGTTGGGTCTTGTTTCTGCGTTGGGATTAACATTTTTGATTGTTTCATTTTAAAATTCACTCCTCAATTATCGGATAAAATATCGCATGATATCATTCCAAGTTACTAGAATCATTAATACTGCTAAAAAGACAATTCCAATTAAAGTTATTGTAGTTTCTACTTTTTCTGAAATTGGTTTACCACGAAGTAATTCAATAATATTTAATAAAATCTTTCCCCCATCAAGAGCAGGAATTGGAATCAAGTTAACAATTGCAAGGTTGATTGATAACCAAGCTAACAATCCAACAACCCCGGAAATTCCTAGACTGGTTGCCTCAGATGTACTTGCATAGATAGCAACTGGACCACCTAAATCATTTAATGAAAAATGACCAGAAATCATTGTAAATAAAGCTCCAAACAATCTACCCGCATTGGTGTACGTGGTCGTAAAACCAGAAAATAGTTTAGCACTAAAGCTTGTATTCATCGTTGGTTTAACTCCAATGATTCCCACTTTTTTCTTTTGGGATGTTCTAGAATCAGTCATCACATTAATGTGCTTAGTCTCTTGATTTCTTTTTACCGTTAAATCAATCTTTCGATTAGGTTTTTTATTTACTTCCATTCCAATTTTTTGGAATGTATCTGTTTTAACACCATTTACTGCTAATATTTGATCTCCATCTTTAACCCCTGCAATTTTTGCAACACTAGGGTTTACGTTAGAAACACTTACTTTATTAGAATTACTGGTTACTCCTCCTTGAATAAAAGCAAGCAAAGTAAAAGCAATAATAGCTAACAATACATTATTAAAAATACCAGCCGCGTTAACTAAAATTTTTTTAATTACTGGGGCATTTTGAAATTGAACGTCGGCGGGAGCAATTTGCACTGCAACCCCATCATTTTCAACTATTAGTGCATCATGATCAACTTGGTAACGAACTTGTTGATTTTCATCACCATTTTCTAATCCTTCAATGTACAAATCATCAACTAAATCAGCTTTAGCAATTTGAAAGGGAATCCCACTCAAATTAGAACTATTTTTAGTCAAATCAATTTTTGTAACAACTTTTTCTGAATTAATCGTTAATTTAACTATCGTACCAGCAGACAACTCATTTTCTTCATCATCAGCACTACCAGCTAAACGAACGTATCCACCCAAAGGTAGTAATCTAATCGTATAGGTTGTGTTGTGGTATCGATGGAAAAACAACTTAGGTCCCATTCCAATTGAAAACTCACGAACCATTACTCCACTTTTTTTAGCAACAATGAAGTGACCAAATTCATGAACAAAAACTAACAAACCAAAAACGATTATAAAACTTATAATTGTAGTTACCAAATAATCACAATCCTTTCGTTTAAACGATTCCTAATAAATGAAGAAGCGGTAAAACAAAGAGCAAACTATCAAATCTATCTAAAATACCACCATGACCCGGTAGAATTTTACCTGAATCCTTAACATCATAAAAACGTTTCAACGCAGATTCAACTAAATCACCTAGTTGACCGAAGATAGATAGGATAATTGTAAAGATTAACATTGAAAAGGTACTAATACCAGAAATCGGGTAAAACATGACGAAAATAGTACATACAATTGTTGCAATTACAGTTCCGCCAATTGATCCTTCCCAAGTTTTGTTTGGAGAAATGTGTTTAGCTAATTTATGCTTACCGAAATATTTCCCCACAAAGTAAGCTCCTGAATCGGTACACCAAACAATAAACAATGCATATAGCAAAGTAGTTAAACTGTCTTGTCTTGCAACAATAAAGTAATGAAAACCGAATCCAATGTATAGCATTGCCAATGTATATACTGCTACATCATCAAAATTAAATCGATTCTTGGAAAAAACGGTTGCTAATAACAACAATATCACTAAAAAATAAAATAAGAATGCTGGACTTAAATAGTCTGGAAGTAAGTTTGAAAAATTGGCTGGAATTATTAAACACACAACCCCTAAGAAAGCAATGATGGCTTCCATTGAGATTAATAATTTCTTTCTCATAATCACTACTTCTGATAAAGCAACTAATCCCAGAACAACAGCTGTAATGTCAACTAAAATACCGCCAATAAAAATAACTGGAATAAATACCATTAAAGCAATTATTGCAGTAATAATTCTTTGTTTCATAATAAATCTCCTATTTATTTTTTAGGCCACCAAAACGACGATGACGACTTTGAAAATCAATAATTGTTTGTTTAAAGTCATCTTCATGATAATCTGGCCACATTTTATCTACGAAAATAAATTCTGAATAAGCAATTTGCCAAAGTAAAAAGTTAGAAATTCGCTCTTCACCACTGGTTCGAATCAAAAGATCCGGATCAGATAAATCACCAAATTTACTCGTCTCTAAATTAGAATTAAATAACTGTTCAGAAATATTATCAATATCTAATTGATCATTTTTAACTAGTGTAGCAATTTTTTTAGTTGTATCCACAATTTCTGCTCGGCTACCATAATTTAGGGCAAAGTTTAAAACCATTCCCGTACAGTCTTTAGTATCTTCTTGTGCTTTTCTTACAGCCGCTAAAGTTTTGGCTGGAAGTTGATCAACATTACCAATTGTTTTAACTTGAATGTTATTAGCAATTAATTTAGGAATGAAGCGATCGAAAAAAGTAGAAGGTAAACTCATAATGTATTTAACTTCTTTTTCAGGGCGCTTCCAATTCTCAGTTGAAAAAGCGTATAAAGTTAATAACTTAACTCCCAAATTACTTGCCGCAGTGGTGATTTCTTCAACCGTTTCCATTCCTCTTTTATGTCCTGCTATTCGGGGTAAATGCTTTTTTTTAGCCCATCTTCCATTTCCATCCATTATAATTGCAACATGCTTAGGAACTCTATTTATATCTATATCTGCTGGGTTCATGGACTCACCTCAATTAAATAAATTAAATAAAGGATGAGATTAACTACTCATCCTTTATCATCTTTAAAATCTCGCAAGATTTTATATTCGATTTGTAGCAATCAAATTAGCTAATCATCATTAAAAATAAATCCTTAATGATTTTTCACTAATTATTCATAATTGAATCTTGTTTATCTTTAACAATCTGATCGATTCCTTTGATTGCTTCGTTAGTTAATTTTTGGATTTGTTCATCTGCATCATGAGCAGCATCTTCATTAATTTCATCATTTTTGCTAGCACGTTTAACGATGTCATTACTTTCACGACGAACGTTTCTAATTGCAACTTTACTTTGTTCTCCAGTTGCCTTAACTTTTTTTGCAATTTCAGCACGACGTTCTTCGGTTAATTGAGGAACTTCAATTCTGATTACATCACCATCATTCATAGGATTCAAACCTAAATCAGCTTCTAAAATACCACGTTCAATATTTTTTAAAGCAGTTTTATCATAAGGTGTAATCATCATAATTCTAGGTTCTGGAATTGAAACTGAGGCTACTTGAATTAAAGGTGTAGGAGCTCCATAGTATTCAACTTGAACTGGCTTTAAAATACTTGCATTAGCTACACCAGCACGAATTTGACCCAATTCACTTTCTAAAACATCTTGAGCACGTTGCATTTTATGTTTAGTTTCATTAATTAAATCTTTTGTATTAAGCATTCTATTTTCCTTCCACTACTGTACCAATTTGTTTACCTTCAACTACTTTTTTGATATTTCCTGATTTATTTAGATTAAATACAACCAAAGGAATATCGTTGTCTTTTGATAATGAACTAGCAGTTGAATCCATTACGTTAAGTTCTTTTTCTAATAAATCTTTTTGGGTTAAATGATCAAATTTAATGGCATCCGCATTTTTATTAGGATCAGCTGAGTAAATACCGTCAACTCCATTTTTAGCCATCAAAATAGCGTCGGCGTCAATTTCTGCAGCACGTAAAACAGCTGCTGTATCGGTTGAGAAGTAAGGGTTACCGGTTCCACCAGAGAAAATAACAATTCTTCCCTTTTCCAAATGACGAACAGCTTTTCTTCTGATATATGGTTCGGCAATTTGTTTCATTTCAATTGAAGTTTGAAGACGAGTTGGCACATCTAAACTCTCTAAATTATCTTGTAAGGCTAATCCATTCATGATTGTTGAAAGCATTCCGATATAATCTGCTTGAGAACGTTCCATTCCCATTTCAGCTCCTGCTTCACCACGCCACATATTCCCACCACCAACTACGATGGCAATTTGGATTCCTTCATTGTAAACATCTTTAATTTCTTCAGCAATTTTCTTAATTACAGGCGGATTAATTCCAAAACCTTTTTCACCTGCAAGTGCTTCACCACTTAATTTTAAAACAACGCGTTTGTATTTTAATTCAGACATTAAATTTCCTCCAGAAAATAATTCAGTATCAGACTAATTTTAGCATAAATGTAGTATTTTAGATAGTTTTCAACAATAGTGATTACTCATTTTTTATAAAATAAAAGAGCCCTAACATTTTACATGTTAGCGACTCTAATAATAAAGAATTAGTCTTTTGCTTCAGTAGCTTCGTCGATACCTTCACCAACTTGGTAGCGTACGAAAGCTTCGATTTTGCCACCTTTTGATTCAACGTATTGACCAACAGTTTGATCTGGATCTTTAACAAAGTCTTGATCTACTAAACAAATTTGAGCAAGGAATTTGTGAATACGACCTGCAACCATTTTTTCAACGATATTAGCTGGCTTACCTTCTTCAAGTGCTTGGTCAGTTAATACTTGTTTTTCGTGGTTAAAACGTTCTTCTGAAATGTCATCTTTTGATAAGAATTCTGGGTTAGTTGCAGCAACGTGCATAGCAACGTCTTTAGCAACATCTTTATCAGCACCAGAAATCTTAACTAAAACACCAATTTCTCCACCATTGTGTAAGTATGCACCAAATGATTCATCATCATTCTTAGTCATAGTTTCAAAACGACGAAGTGAAACTTTTTCACCAGTAATTTGGCTAGTATGAATAATACTATCTTCAACTGATCCGTTTTCACCAAGGTTTAATTTAAGAGTTGATTCAACGTCTTTAGGTTGTTCAAGGGCAACTAAGTCACCAATTTCATCAACTAAGTTTTTGAAATCGTCATTAGCAGCAACGAAGTCTGTTTCTGAGTTAATTTCTGCAATTGCAGCTTTATCTCCGTGAACAGATACCTTAGTTAAACCGTTAGCAGCAGTGTTTCCACTCTTCTTTTGAGCTTTAGCAATTCCTTTTTCTTTAAGAATTTCCATTGCTTTCTTTTCGTCACCTTCAGCTTCAACTAAAGCTTTTTTAGCATCCATCATTCCGGCACTTGTTTTTTCACGTAATTCTTTAACTTGTTGTGCAGTAATCTTAGCCATAATTAATTCTCCCTTATTATTTGTTTTAAAAAAGCTAACTCTATCAGGCCGAAGTGGTCAAGATAGGGTCAGCCAAATTAATTATTATTTATCTTCTGAAGTTTCTTCTTTTTGTTCAAAAGTAGCTTCATCAACATCGTCTTCACCTTGACGACCTTCAATAACAGCATCAGCCATAGTTGAAGTGATTAATCTAATTGCACGAATTGCGTCATCGTTTGATGGGATAACGTAATCAATACCATCAGGATCAGTGTTAGTATCAACCATTGCGATAACTGGGATGTTTAATTTTTGAGCCTCTTTAAGAGCAATTTCTTCTTTATGAGGATCAACGATGAACATAACATCTGGAACCTTAGGCATATCTTCAATACCACCTAAGAATCTTTCAAGTTTTTCGATCTTCTTAGTTAAAAGAGCAACTTCTTTTTTAGGCAATCTTTCGAAAGTACCATCAGTTGACATTGTCTTAAGATCTTTTAAATACTTAATTCTTTTTTGGATTGTGTTCCAGTTAGTAAGAGTTCCACCTAACCAACGGTGGTTAACAAAGAATTGACCAGAACGTTTTGCTTCTTCTTCAACTGCATCTTGAGCTTGCTTCTTAGTTCCAACGAAAAGAACAACACCTTCGTCAGCAGCTTCGCTCTTCATAAAGTTGTAAGCGTTACCTAATAATTTAACTGTCTTTTGTAAATCGATGATGTAAATACCATTACGTTCAGTAAAGATGTATTTATCCATCTTAGGATTCCAACGACGAGTTTGGTGTCCAAAGTGAACACCTGCTTCTAATAATTGTTTCATTGATACAACAGCCATAATAAGCCTCCATAAAAAATAGTTTTTTCCTCCCCAGAATTATGCATGGAACTTAATGAATAAGCACTTCTATGCAAAACCTTCTAGGTGCGTATTGGTATCAGAAATACCAGTAATAATTATACATAACTTAGCAATTAATTTCAAACTTTATTTTTGCTTCCATTGGTTTTTTTCAACACCATGTTGTATTAAGTAATTTTCCTTAGCAAGCCGACTTTGGTGCTTAAATGCATATTCAGCTTTTAAAGCACTGTTTTTATCAGAAAACTTTTCAGAATATAATAATCGAACTGGTGGATGGCTCTTTGTATACTTAGCCCCGTGACCTTTTTTATGCTGCTCAAAGCGTCTTTTTACATTATCAGTAAAACCGCAATAAAATGAGCCACCGGTACACAAAATAACATATATAAAGTAATCTTTATTTTCCATACAACATCTTCCCTACTTGTTCCGTATACTCACCATTTTCGCCATAAACAAAGATGGGTTCTTTAATTTTTAAACCCGTTGATTTACCGTCTTTTATAGCTGAAATTAGAATCATATTAGCGTCTCGTCCATTTTTGGGATAGACAAATTGGAGTTCTTTGGGTGCCAATCGTAACGTTTGCATTTCATTTAAGATATCTAGTAAACGGTCAGGACGATGAACCATAAATAGCTTGCCACCATTTTTCAATAGTTCGCTACTGCTTTTTAAAACTGATTGTAAATTAGTTTTAATTTCGTGTCTTGCAATTGCTAAGTGTTCATTAGGATTCTTAGTGCTAGCTTTTTCATTTATAAAGTATGGAGGATTTACGGTAACGTTATCAAAACGTTCCTTTCCAAATTCACTGGTTGCATCGCTTAAATCCAGGTTAAACATTTCAACTTTATCAGTTAAATTGTTTAGTTGAATACTTCGAGAAGCCATCTCAGCTAACTTTTCCTGAATTTCTACTTCAATTATTTTTCCATTCGTTTTGGAACTTATGAACAATCCGACTGCACCATTTCCAGCACACAAATCAATTATTTGTGCTTTTTTGCTCTTTTTAATTTCTGCAAAATCAGCCAACATCACTGCATCTAAAGAAAAAGAAAACACATTATCACTTTGAATGATTTTAATCTGATTACTATATAATTCATCAATTCTTTCGCCGTCAGACAGTTTTATATCATCAACCATTCTCAATTCACCCATTTCTATTTTTATAAAATGCTATAATATCAATTGTACATCTCAAAAAGGAGGAAGAGAAGTTTGTTTTATTCTTTTATATTTTCATTTGCAAAGGGCCTAATTAGAGTTTGTAATGGAAAAGTAGACGTCATGAATACAGATCGAATTCCAGAAGAAAATTATATTCTAGTGGCACCACACCGAACTTGGTTCGATATGATTTATTTTGCAGCTATTTTACTGCCAAGACAATTTTACTTTATTGCCAAAAAAGAACTTTTTAAGAATCCAATTTTAGGGCGATTTTTAACCAAGTTAAACGTTGAACCAGTTGATCGTAATAACCCTGGAATTTCAGTTATCAAACGGCCAGTTAAAATTCTTCGTAAAACTCAATTATCTGTCTTGATTTTCCCTTCCGGAACCAGACATTCAACTAAGCTAAAAGGCGGAGCAGCAATGATTGCAAAAATGTCAGGCGCTCCCTTATTACCAGTTGTTTATCAAGGACCTTTAAGTTTAAAATCTTTTTTTAAAAGACAAAAAGCACACATTAACTTTGGAGATCCAATCTACGTTGATAAAAATCTAAAGTTAAATGATGATAATCAAGCCATTGTTGAGAAGCAAATGTCAGACGCTTTTAAAAAATTAGATAATGAAATTAATCCTGATTACGTATATATAGATAATGCAAAATAAAAAAAGCCTAATCGGCTTTTTTATTTTGCATTTCTTTTCATTGAATTCATCATTTGAGTAAGCTTTTTCTTGGAAGGTTTTTGTCCCATTTGAAGCATCATACTCTTAATTTGTTCTTCATTAATTGGAGGATTGTCCTTCAAGTATTTTTCCATATATTTACGAGCAGCATAAAAACCAACTGCTAAACCTGCAGCAAACGCCACGATTAATAAAATAATCCACATCCAAGTTGCCATTGTCTAACTCCCTTTTTTTATTTTAATTATCCCTAAGATTTTTTTCACGTTGAATTTCTTTAACTTTTTCTGGAGTAACTTCATTTCCATCCTTGTCAAAGATTTGAGTCATCTCAACTTGACTTCTAAAGTTAGCCCGAAAACGTTTAAGATACTTTTGTCTTAAGGCCTCTCTTTCAGATTTTTCATCTTCAGTTAACTCTTGTACCTTAGCTTTTCTGGAAAGCTCATTGATACGCGGAAGGATTTTCTTAAGTTCTGGATCTTCTGCCATCGTTACCAACTCCTTAGAATAATTTAACTACTTATATAATAGCATGAAAAAAATAATAAATAAAATTTTAAAAACACGAACTAACGTTTGCAAAACCCTATAGATATGGTAATCTAAACTTAAATCACAATTATTTACACTGAGGTATTTAAATGTCAGCTAATTCAAACACAAAACAAACAGATATTTTACGTTTTATCTTTGATAACGTTAAAGAACATGGTTATCCACCTACCGTTAGAGAAATTGGAAAAAAAGTAGGACTTTCTTCAACTTCAACGGTGCATGGACACTTAGCCAGACTTGAAAAAAAGGGATACTTGTACAAAGATCCAACTAAACCCCGTGCATTAGAAGTAACGTCTGAGGGAGTTGCCTTTTTAGGCATTCCAATTGAAAATACCAACAAAGAAATGCCCCTTTTGGGTACTGTAGCTGCAGGAGAACCTATTTTAGCTGTTCAAGAAGCTACTGACTATTTTCCCATCCCTGATAATTTAAGCAGACAAGCAGATTCACTATTTATGCTGACCATTAGCGGGAATAGTATGATCAATATTGGTATTTTAGACGGTGATCAAATTATTGTCAGACGACAATCAAGCGCCAACAATGGCGAAGTTGTTGTTGCTATGAATGACGATGGCGAAGCTACTTGTAAGCGATTCTTCAAAGAAAGTGACCACTTTAGACTCCAACCAGAAAATGATGAATTAGCACCGATAATTTTAACTAAGTGTACTATTCTCGGAAAAGTAGTTGGTCTCTACCGTTTTGAAATCGATTAAAAAAAGAGTTTGAGAAGATTTTTCTCAAGCTCTTTTTCTATGAATTTTTATGTGCAATTTTAGCTGAAGCAGCTCCCGCAACAGAAGCAACAATATCATCAATAAATGTGGTAACTCGATTTTTACTTTGATCAAGTTCTTTTACAATACCTTGTTTATAAGTATCTAAGCCACAGTAATTGGTAATCCCAATCGTTCCATAAATATTTGCAATTCCCAAAGCTAAAGTTTCATCAACTCCAAAAACACCTAAATCGTGTTCTACAATACTTTGAAGTGGTTCCTGTAACTTATGTTCAGTTGCCAATCGATCAATTTCTAATCCCACTAAAGCATTATTTAAAACTTCACGTTTATGAAGAACGTCAATAACTATTTTATCAACGTACTCCAAACTAGGAATTTTATTGTATTTTATTTGTAAATTATAGGTAACTTTAGAAATATCCCTAATGGTTACCCCATTTTCATTTAATTGTCTAATCACTGCATTATACGCTTGTGTATCTGGATATTTATAATCTCTTTTATCCACCATAAATTCCTCCTTTATTAAACTAAAGTTGCAACCATTATTATCGTTGCAATTAAATTATTTAAAAAATGTAATAAAATTGGAATTTCAATCTTATCTGTTTTTAAATATAAATAAGCTAATATCATGCCTAAAGCGGCATAAATCATGAAACTAATTACGTTAGAACTAGCATGCCCGAGCGAAAATAAAACTCCACTAGCAACCATCGCAATAAATGGTTTATTATGTGGAACTAACCCCTTTATTAAAAAACCACGAAACACCAATTCTTCTAGAATTGGGGAAAATAATACCATTGTAATACTCATCAGAACCAAGACGCTTGGATTACTTTGAAGTAGTGACAAAATCTCTTTATTATTTTCCGTGCCAGATTCTTTATAAATTAACAAATTTAAAGTCGATAGACAAATCTCAACCACATAAAATAATAGTAATGCCTTTCCGGCCAATTTAAAGTCATTTTTAGTTAACTTCTGCAATGACTTCTTAAATATTCTTTGATTAGCAAGATAAGCTAACCAAATAAAGAAGACAAAACCACCAATATATAGCAAACCTAATGCAATTAAAGATAATCCTTTGGCATTAGAACTTGCAATTATTTCAACGGGAATTTGGACAACTAAAACTGAAATCACTAAAGCAATCATTGTCAAAATTCTTTTGAAATAGGTCATTATGCTAACGCTGTTCATTATTTTCATCCACCTTACTTTCTTTTTCTTTCTTTTGATCACGTCGATGGACAATTATTGCAACTAAAGGCGTTATTAAAATTCGTGCCAAAATAACCAATCCAACGAAGATTAACATCAACTGAATTGATTTTTGATCTGAGCTAACAATAAATTTATAGATAACAATTCCTAAAATTGAAAAAATAACCAGCCACGCTAAATACCAAATTTTTTTCATAAATTCATCCAAACTAAAATTTTATTATTAATAGAATAACACATTCATGAAACATTTTATAAATCAAAGAACAGATATTTAATTGATGATATACTGAAAGTATAAATTAAAAAAGGAGTTTTTTATGGTGATAATCACTGCTGGAATGATTGGTGTTGGTAAAACGACATTAACGGAAAAAATTTCTAATCATTTAGAAACTAAGCCGTTTTACGAACCCGTTGGCGATAATCCTGTGTTGCCACTTTATTATAAAGATCCAAAACAATATGGTTTTCTGCTACAAATTTATTTTTTAAATAAAAGATTTTCAATGATTAAAGAGGCTTTAAAGCATGATAATAATGTTCTTGACCGCTCAATCTATGAAGATGCCCTTTTTACAAAGGAAAATAATGCCGAAGGAAACATTTCTGATGTGGAATTAGAAGTTTACCTCAAACTTCTTGATAATATGATGTCTGAGTTAGATCAACTACCTAAAAAGAAACCCGACTTATTGGTCTATGCCTACACTGATTTTGATACTATTTTAAAAAGAATCAAAAAACGCGGTCGTGATTACGAACAATTCGAAAATAATCCCGCTTTAGAAAAATACTATTACAAAATCTGGAAAGCATACCAAACTTGGTATGAAGAATACGATGTTAGTCCCAAAATGAAAGTTGATTTACAGGAATATGATTTAGTAGATCCAGAAAAAACTCAAATTGTCTTAGATAAAATTGATGAAAAACTAAAAACAATCAGATAGAAAAAGCACGCTAATTGAGATATTTAACTCAATTAGCGTGTTTTTTTATTTAAAAAAATCAGTAATAATATTTTGGTAGACTTGAATCATCTTCAAATAACTACTAATGGTTGTATGTTCATTAATTTGATGCGCTGAACCATCCTTATCTGGACCTAAAATCACGACGGGCATTGTTGGATTAATCTGTACAAACACACTGGCATCACTAGCCGCATTATCTGTATAGAGTTTTATTTTACGATCAGTAAATTCTTTTTGTGATGAATTTTGGACTAATTTAACAAAATCACTATTAGCATCCGTCAAAACCGGATAAAAATTATGCAAAACTTCAAATTCCAAATGATACTCAGTATTTTTATTGATTTCCGCAATTGTTTTTTCAATCAAGTTACGAACTGCTTCATTTTTAAAACTAGGCGTTGGCCGAACATTACCTAATAAAGTGGCTTCACCAGGAATTGTATTCACCTGATTACCACCGTTAATAACCGTTACACTATGTTGAACTTCCCCTAAAATATCATCAATCGGTAAATTTTCAAATACCTGTGCTTCCTGATTTAAATATTTAACTAAACCAGTAATTGCATTAATCCCTTGCTTTGGAATTGAACTATGAACGGGTTTACCAAAACTCTTAATCCGATAATTAAAGCTTCCAGAATGACCATAGGTAACGTTTGCATCAGTTGCTTCTCCAACTATCAAAGCATTCAAATCAGAAATATCTTTATGGTTAATCAAATAAGCGCCTGGGGCACCAAATTCTTCTCCAGCTGTAATAATTAAACGAACCTTTCCAGTTGGAACTTGATCTTTTTCTACCAGTTCAATTAAAGAGATTACTTCTGCAGCCAAACCACTCTTCATATCTGCGGCTCCACGACCATAAATATCATCATCGATAATAGTTCCAGAAAATGGCGATTCATGCCATGAATCAAGATCAGTTACAGCAACCGTATCTTGATGACCTGTTAGTCCTAAAACTTTATCATTTTTTCCTTGCCCCAGTTCTACAATCAAATTTGATCTAGATTTATCATCTTTAAAAGTTTCAATTTGAGAACTAATCCCATAGCTTTGTAATAAGTCAGATAGATATTGAGAAACCGCTAATTCGTTTCCGTTAATCGTTTGAATCTTTATTAAATCTTGTAATACTTTAATCTTTTTCTCTTTATCCATATTTTTACCTTCTTATTTTAAATCGATTTTCCATGCTGGTACTTGATTAATACCAGAAACTTTCTTAATTTTTTTGGCAGTTTCTTCATTTTGATATGCTTTAACTAAATTTTGGATTCTTTTATCTTTTTTACTTTCATTATTTGCTGCAATAAAGTTAATCCATTTATGTGAATCTTGATTAAAGACCTCACTATAAATTGCTTTTTTAGTATCTAGATTTGCCGTTTGTGCATAATTACCATTTACAACTGCAGCATCAATATCGTTTAAAGAACGGGCGGTTTGACTCGCATCAACTTCCTTAATTTTTAAGTTTTTCGGATTATCAGTAATTGTCTTTAAACTTGCTAACTTATCATCAGCATTTAATTTAATTAGACCCGCACTTGCAAGAACTTGTAATGCTCTTGATTCATTATTAGCATCATTAGGAACAGCAATTGTTGCCCCATCTTTAAGTGCCTCAACATTATTCACTTTATAAGAATAAATTCTCATTGGTTCAATAATGGTATCTCCCACTGCCACAATCTTAGAATGATGAGCTTCGTTCCAACTATCTAAAAATGGATAATTTTGAAATGCATTAACGTCAATACTTTTACTAGTTAGAGCAGCGTTGGGTTGACTATAGTCAGAAAAGTATTTGTATTTTACATTTAATCCGTATTTATCTTTAGCTGTCTTAGCAACTGTTTCCCAAATTTCTTGTTCTGGTTTTGAACCAGACATAATTCCAACTGTAATAGTATCTTTTTCCTGCGAAGATTCATGATTACCAAAACTAAAATACCCCACTGCAATCAGTAATAATAGAACAATCGCCCAAATAATTCCCTTTTTCTTTTTCAAAATCTGATTCTCCTTTCAAATAAAAAAGCACTCATCCTTATCAATAAAGGACGAATGCTTCGCGGTACCACCATTTTTTTATTGCTTTATTACTAAAACAACCTCAATACTTTCATAATGAAAGTTTGAATTAATAACGGATTCAACCCGTTGCTAGTTAACTGTTTGCTAGCAAACATTACTGAAGTCCATTTTCTAAAATGAAATTACCGTTCCTTTTCAGCTAACCGGAACTCTCTGCAGGATTTCAAAATATACTCAACTTCATGTTTTAGTAATTTTTAATTGAATGTAATATATAACTTATAATTAAATCTGTCAAACTATTTGGTTAATTCATAGATTGATTGACCGTAAATTGACATTGCCAACATTAAATCATCGACAACCTGAAATTCATTTGCTTGATGCATTGTATCAGCAGCCCCAGGAAGTAAAGCACCAAATGCAACTCCACGCTTCATCATTCTTCCATAAGTTCCACCACCAACTACTTCTGGTTTAGCATCAAGTTGACCGGTTTGTTCAGAATAGATAGCCATTAACGTTTTGATAAAATCATCATCAGGATCGACAAAATGAGGCTTCATACCACCGTCGTCCATTGAAACTACTCCATGATATTTATCCGCATTAGCAATTAGTTGTTGCTTGATTTTTTCTGGATCAATTCCCTTAGGATATCTAAAATTAGTATTAATTAAACCACCAGTTGATTTTGAATACTCCATTATTCCAATATTCATTGTTAAATCACCCATGATTTCATCAGTAAAGTTTAACCCTAATGAATGTGCTCTAGAATCTAAGTGTAATTTATCTGCAACAAAAGCGATGAAATCGTGACCAGATTCATCAAAATCATAATTACTCAAGAACTTTGCTAAATAAGTCCCCGCATTAACCCCATTTTTAGGTTCCATTCCATGCGCTGCCTTACCAACTACACTTAGAGTAACCATGCCATCAGCGTCGCTAATTTCTCCAGTAATTGGCATATCAGCAACAAATTTATCAAAAGCTGAAGTTAATTCAGCGACATTATTCGTTTTAACTACAGCCTCTGCATCTCTAGGAACCATATTTTCCTTTAATCCGGCTTTGAAGTTAATTAAAGTATTTTCACTTTCTTTATTAATACCCTTAAATTTAGTTTCAAAAGTAACGTTTCCTTTTTCACCGTTAATTAGTGGAAATTCTGCATCTGGAGAAAATCCTAACTTAGGTTCAGGCTCAACTTCAAAGTATCGCTTCATCCCCGTCCAATTACTTTCTTCATCGGTACCAATAATTAGTCTGATTTTTAGATTTGGCTTAATTCCATTTTCTTTGAGCATTTTTAACCCATAGTAAGCAGCTAATGCGGGTCCCTTATCATCAGAGGTCCCACGGCCAATTGCTTTACCTTCATCTAGCATCAAAGTAAATGGATCCGTATCCCAACCTTTACCTGCTGGGACCGTATCTGCATGTCCTAAAATTGCTAGATATTCATCACCTTCCCCATATTCAACGTAACCAACGATGTTTTCAATGTTTTTCGTGGTGAAACCATCACGCTTTGCAAATTTTAAAAAAATAGCCAATGCTTTTGCAGGACCTGCTCCAAGTGGATAGTCACTTGTCGCATGTTCAACATCACGTGAACTATCAATTGCGACCAATTCCTTTAAATCATTTAAATAATCTTGTTTATATTTATTTGCTTCATCTTTCCAACTAATCATAAACAAATCTCCCTTTAAAGTTTATATTGATTTTAGCATATTCATTATTACTTGAGTGATATAATTGCTTGCGAGGTGATACAAATGAAAATGATTACAGAAAAGATTTTGCCAGATGTAATTAAGAAAAGAAGAACCGATAGTTTTAAAAGTAATTACGGTAAAGTTGCTTTAATCGGGGGCAACGAAAATTTTGGTGGTGCTATTATTATGAGCACCTTAGGCGCAGTTTATGCCGGTGCTGGTTTAACTACTACGATTACCGCTTTGAGTAATCAAACTAGTCTGCATTCCTGGATTCCAGAAGCAATGTTTTTGGATTATTCAAACATTAACGAAACAAATAAATTAGTCAACAAAATGGATGTAATCACCATCGGATCAGGATTAGGAACTGACGAAAACAGTCTCAAAGTATTAAAAAATGTATTAGAAAACGTTGAACCACAGCAAACTCTAATAATTGATGGGTCAGCAATTGATTTAATTGCTACCTATAACTTACAATTACCAAATGTCAAACTGATTTTAACCCCGCATCAAATGGAATGGCAAAAAATATCTAACGTTAAAATTAAAGACCAAACCGAAAAAAATAATCAGCTAGCCTATCACAACTTAGCTCAAAACCACGAATTAATCTTAGTGTTAAAATCAGAACACACCCATACTTATTATCAAAACGATGTTTATTTAAATACCACCGGCACTCCTGCTCAGGCAACTGGTGGCATGGGAGATACTCTCGCCGGCATAATTGCAGGATTTGTAGCCCAATTTGGTTATAGCGAAAAAGTTATAAATGCGGCTGTTTTCAGTCATAGTAAAATTGCTACTGATTTAGCCGAAAATCAATACGTGGTTTTACCACACCAAATCTCACAAAAATTACCCGAATTTATGAAAAAAAATGAAAAATAAAAAGATGGTTACCATTTGGTAACCATCTTTTATTTAATTCTTAATTTATTTCTCAAACCAGCTACTCGATTTCCCAGTACCTCGTCTGCTATTCTGCTCTTTAAAACAAAGTATACATAAACAAATCCACCGGCAATTGCGGCCAACACCGTAACTACCAAGCTCATAATTGAACTTAATTGGTTAGTAAACAAACCAAAGAATTCATTTAAAGCGTAAACAGCAATTAAAGCTACAAAATACATAATTAACGAGTATAACAAGATTTCAGTTGTATTCTTTTCTAATTTATTCTTTTCAATTCCAAAATCATGTTTCAAAGAAACAATCATTAGAACATTTGCAACTACAAATCCAATGATAGTTGATATCAAAGTTCCAAATGAACCAAAGAAATATACTAACGGAAATTGTGTTACTAATTTTGCAACTGTCCCATAAGCAAAGAATTTAACTGCCCGTTTATTTTGTGAAACCCCTTGCATAACGGAAGAAATCACCACGAACAAACCAATTGGAATTGCTTGAATGGAAGAAAAAGATAAGATATTACTACTAAATTCCATATTAGCAGTTCCATAAAAAGTTCTATTCAACGGACCCGCAATTGCAGCCATTCCAAAAGCAGCCGGAACCATTACAAATTCAAATAAAATTAATGAATTAGAAAAGTGATTCTTCAATGCCATGGTATTTTTCTTTGTGAATGCTTCAGATAATAGTGGAACTACAGTAATCGCAAGTGAAGATGCCAAAGAAACAATAATCATCGTTAATTTATTGGCATTTCCAGCAAAGATTGCATATTGAACTTGTAAAGTACCGTTCGATAAATCGGTCGCAAATCGCATGATATTAAAGAAGGTAAATTGATCAATTAAAGAAAAAATTGTAACTCCCGCACCCAGGATTATAAATGGCGTAGCTTGACTAATCAGTTGCCCATACAAATGTCTGGTAGGCACCTCTAACTTATGATTACTATTGGCAATCAGCTCTTGATAGTAATCACGACGACGCCAGTAATACCAGCCAAGAATAATGAAACCAAATATTGAACCCACACAGGCCGCAAAAGTCGAATGAGCAACAGCTGTAACCCAATCTCCATGTAATACTTTTAGAATTACAAAAGCTGAAATCAGCATGTAAATCACTCGTGCTAGTTGTTCAACAAATTGCGAAATTGCAGAAGGCACCATATCCTCGTAACCTTGGAAAAAGCCTCTGGTTAAACTCATAGATGGAATAATCAAAACTGCTAAGGCTAGAGAATGAATAATGGGAATAACATTATCATCACCATTAGTTAGCCATGGTGCACTAACCCACAAAACAATTGCACTAATTATCCCCGTAATTATCGCTAGGATTAGACCTTTTTTGTATAGTTCAACCCCAATTCCATATTCATTTAGTGCATTATAGTGAGCCACCTGTTTTGCAATTGCAGAAGGAATTCCCGCAATTGCAACAATCAATACGAAACTATAGATGTTATATCCCTGCGTATATAATGAATTTGCAATTGGAAATAATGAAACTCCAAAAATCAAGCGCCAAGGAATAATATACAGCGCACCTAAAATTCTAGAAAAGATACTTCCAACTGTCATCCAGGCTGAACCCTTTAACATCTGTCCTTTGGCACGTTCAGATTCAGACAATTGTAAATCTTCATCAATTGAATTATCTTCAAAATTGTTATTCAAAAAAACAACCTACTTTCATTATTTGCTGATTAATTTGTATATCACAAATTAATTAGCAACAATATTTACAATTTTATTAGGGATGACAATTACTTTTCGAACTGTTTTATCTTGAAGATTATCTTTGATTGCCGTTTCATTCATCGCTAATTCTTCAATTTCATCCTTAGTAGCATCAACGCTAACAGTGATATGTGATCGTACTTTACCGTTAATTTGGATAACCATTTGAACTGAATCGTCTTGCAATTTACTTTCATCAAATTCTGGCCATTGTGCATAAGCAATGGTATCTTCATTCCCCAAACGGTTCCATAGTTCTTCAGCTAAATGTGGAGTAATTGGTGAAAGCAATTTGATAAAGCCCTTTGCATATTCCACTGGCAATTGATCATTTTTGTAGACTTCATTTACAAATACCATCATTTGAGAAATGGCAGTGTTAAAGCGAAGTTTTTCTAAATCATCTGATACCTTTTTAACTGTTTGGTTGTAAATTTTATCAAGGGTCCCATCGTTTTTATCAACTATAATCTGATTGATTGAGTCGTCATCATTAACGTACATTCTCCAAACTCGTTTAATCCAACGGTTAGCACCCACAATTCCTTCAGTACTCCAAGGTTTAGATTCAGTAAGTGGTCCCATAAACATTTCATAAAGACGAAGCGTATCTGCACCATATTCATTAACAATATCGTCTGGATTAACCACATTACCTTTTGATTTAGACATTTTTTCGTGGTTAGTTCCCAAAATCATTCCTTGGTTAACCAATTTTTGGAAAGGTTCTTTAGTAGGTACAACCCCTAAATCATAAAGCACTTTATGCCAAAAACGTGAATAAAGCAGATGAAGAACAGCATGTTCTGCCCCTCCGACATATAGATCAACTGGAAGCCAATCCTTCATTTTTTTAGAATCAGCAATTGCATCCTTATTTGTGGGATCAATATATCTCAAGTAATACCAAGAACTACCAGCCCATTGCGGCATGGTATTAGTTTCACGCTTACCATGACGACCATTTTCATCAGTAACATTAACCCAATCATCTAGGTTTGCTAGTGGACTTTCACCAGTTCCAGATGGTTTTAAGTCGTTAGTTTTAGGTAAACGAAGAGGTAGTTCTGATTCTGGTACTAAGCTAGTTTCACCATCATCCCAATGAATTACGGGAATAGGTTCACCCCAATATCTTTGACGTGAGAAAATCCAGTCTCTTAGCTTGTAGTTAACTTTTTTACTACCAGCATCATGTTCTTCTAACCATTCAATGATTTTCTTGATAGCATCATCTTTATTCAAACCATCTAAGAAGCCAGAATTAATGTGTACACCGTCTCCAGTATACAATTCTGAATCATCCCCACCATCAATTACTGAAATAATTGGTAGACTAAATTTCTTGGCAAATTCAAAATCTCTTTCATCATGAGCAGGAACCGCCATCACGGCTCCAGTCCCATATGATGAAAGTACATAATCACCAATCCAAATTGGTAACTTTGCACCATTAACTGGATTAATGGCATATGCACCCGTGAAAACTCCGGATTTATCTTTATTTAAATCGGTTCTTTCAAGGTCTGATTTAGAAGCAATTTTCTTTCGATAAGCTTCAATTTCATCTTTTTGATCTGCAGTTACAATTTTATCGATTAAGTCACTTTCTGGGGCCAAAACCATGTAAGTAGCACCAAATAACGTATCTGCTCTAGTTGAGAAAACATCAACTTCTTCGTTTTCATGATCAGCAACTTTAAATTTGATGGTTGCACCTACGGATTTACCAATCCAGTTTCGTTGCATTTGCTTAACACTTTCAGGCCAATCAACGTCATCTAGATCATTTAGTAAACGATCAGCGTAGGCAGTAATTTTTAGCACCCATTGCTTCATTGGTTTTCTGTAAACTGGGAAACCACCTCGTTCAGTTTTACCGTTAACAACCTCTTCGTTTGCAACAACTGTACCACCCATTAAATCAGGTGCCCAGTTAACTTCAATTTCATCCTCATAAGCCAAACCTTTTTCGTATAACTTTTCAAAGATCCATTGTGTCCATTTATAATAATCTGGATCAGTTGTATTAACTTCTCGATCCCAATCATATGAAAAACCTAATGATTTAATTTGTCTTCTAAAGTTATCAATATTTTCATTGGTAAATTCTCGAGGATTATGACCAGTTTTCATAGCATATTGTTCAGCTGGTAATCCAAAGGCATCCCAACCAATTGGATGAAGAACATTCTTACCTTGCATTCTTTTAAAACGAGCCATAATATCTGTTGCAGTATATCCTTCTGGATGGCCAACGTGAAGTCCTTGTCCAGATGGGTATGGGAACATATCTAAGACGTAGTAATTATCTTTACGTTCATCATCACCAGTCTTGAAAGTATGGTTAGTTTCCCAAAATTGTTGCCATTTGTTCTCAATTTCTTTATGTTCATATGCCATAATTGTCACTCCTTATTTTTTCAACAAAAAAATCCCATAAAATTAATAAAATTTTATAGGACGAAAATCCGCGGTACCACCTAAATTCTCCTAATCAACTGATTAGAAACTCTTCATGCTCCATAACGCGGAATACGTTTAACTTACTTTTTCAGTTAAATCTCAGTGAGAAGTTCAAAAAAATATGTTGTAGGTTTTCACCAACCACCTACTCTCTTAAAAACATTTAATTAATCTACTAATTCACATCAACAATTTATTTCTATTTGATTTAAAGATTACCAAACTTTACGCTAAAAAACAAGCTATTCACCCTGTTATAATAATATTGAAGGAAGGTATTAAAATATGAAATTACAATCAGCATTGAACTTTAGCCATACTCTTTTAAAGCAAACCATCAATCCCGGAGATACCGTTATTGATGCCACTGCGGGAAAAGGAAATGACACACTTTTTTTAGCAAACTTAGTTGGTAATCATGGTCATGTTTACAGTTTTGACATTCAAAAACAAGCAACTGATATGACTAGTGCTTTAATCAATAAGAATGGTTGCACGAACCAAACTACCGTAATTACTGATGGTCATGAAAACGTTGATCAATATGTTGCTGATGAAATTAATGGTGCCATTTTCAATTTAGGCTATCTCCCTACCGGTAACCATGAAATAATCACTCAACCGCAAACAACTATTTCAGCGGTCCAAAAGATTCTTAACCGCTTAGCAAAGAATGGGATCATTATTTTAGTTGTTTATTATGGTCATCCCGGTGGCACAACCGAAAAAGATCAACTAACTAAATTCGTTGAGAACCTTGATCAACATCAATTTCAAGTATTAAAATATCAATTTATCAATCAAATTAACGAACCGCCCATTTTAATTGCCATTCAAAAACGATAATTATTTCTTATTATCAAAAAAATTAACTATCACAGCAATAATTATTAGTAGCAATGCAACTAAAAAGATATTGTGAATTGCGCTATACAAAATCCCCTTTAGAGTAGGCAATAAATTACTGTCAATGTTTTGAGCAGTCTGGGGATTTATTAATTGATTCATTAGTTTCAGATTAGCCTTGGGATGATGATTAACACCACTTAGCATAGATTTATTCATCACAATTCCAAAAATAGAAATCATCAACGTTTGTCCTAAAGTTCTACTAAGTGTATTAAAGGACGAAGCAACCCCAATTTGTGATTTTGAAACCTCATTTTGTACCGTTACAGATGAGGTGGTTATACATATACCAAAACCTACCCCCATAATTCCAGAAATTAAGAAAAAGGTTAAAAACGGAACATCAATTGGTAATAATACTAAAGAAACTGCTCCTAATCCAATAAAAGCAAAACTAATATTAGCAATTTTTTGTGGTTTATATTTAACTAACATTTTTCCCGACCATAGCGATCCTAACATCCAAAGAATCGAACTGGGCGTGATAGCAAACCCAGCCATCGTAGCTTTAAGACCTAGGATTCCTTGAGTCCAATCAGGAAGATAAACCTCATAAGCAAAGATAAAACCACTAATTAACGCAGCAATTAGGTTTTGAATGACAAAAGTTCTGTTTTTAAACATCCCCAATGGTATTACCGGCTCTTCAGCACGTTTTTCTTGTTTTATAAAAAAGAATCCTGAAATAAGTGCAAGTCCTAAACATATTAAAATTAGAAATAGATTTAATGGCTCTTCACCTAATAGCTGAAAAAGATAAAGAATTGCAAATAAGAAAATCGCAATTAGAGCTACTCCGCCAAAATCAATTTTACTTTTTTGGTAATGTGGTGATTCAAAGAAAAATAAGCCAATTAACATCACTGTAATAATTCCAATTGGAACATTAACAAAAAATATCCAATGCCAACTTAAATTATCAACAATAAATCCACCCAGTAACGGAGCAACAATTGATGCAATTCCCCAAGCTGACCCTAGTAACCCAACAATTTGGGCCCTTTTATCAAATTCATATAAGTCTGCCACAATCGTAAATGATACCGGCATGATTACACCAGCACCACATCCTTGAAATGCTCTCCATAAAATTAAAGTTTCCATTGAATTAGACATTCCAGATAACATTGAACCAATGGTGAAAAGGATTACCCCAAAAATGAAAATCTTTTTCCGCCCTAGTTGATCAGATAGTTTACCATAGATCGGTGTTGCTATCGCATTGGTTAATAGAAAAATAGAAAATACCCAATTCATTAAGGAGACACCTTCTAGATCTCCCACTATTGTCGGCATTGCTGTTGATACAATCGTTCCCTCAACGGCGCTCATAAAAGTCGCAATAAACAATGCAATTGTAACTATTTTTCTATTGGTCTTTTTAATTCCTAGCATAATTACTCCTATTAGCTAACCCGAAAAAAAGAGACCTCTAAGGGTCATCTTTTTAAGCAAAATATTTTTTTAAATCATTTACTTTATCTGTATGTTCCCAAGGAAGATCAACATCAGTTCTTCCAAAATGTCCATAAGCAGCGGTTTGTTCATAAATTGGTCGTTGCAAGTCCAACATTTTAATAATTCCAGCTGGTCTTAAATCAAAGAATTTACGGATGGCACTGATAATTTTTTCTTCTGAATATTCAGAAGTACCAAAAGTATTAACCTCGATAGAAACCGGTTCAGCAACCCCGATTGCGTATGCCAATTGAATTTCAATTTGTTTAGCAATCCCTGCTGCTACTAAATTCTTGGCAATATATCTAGCTGCATAACTAGCAGAACGATCAACCTTAGTAGCATCTTTTCCAGAAAATGCACCACCACCATGATGAGCTGATCCACCATAAGTATCAACAATGATTTTACGTCCGGTTAAACCAGCATCACCATTCGGTCCACCAATTACAAACTTACCAGTTGGATTAATTAAATAACGAGTATTTTCATCTAGATATTTAGTTGGGATGGTGGTTTTAATAACCTTTTCAATAACATCTTTCTTTATTTGTTCTTGCGTTACATCCGGATTATGTTGGGTACTTAAAACAACCGTGTCAACTCGTAAAGGATTATTATTGCTATCATATTCGACGGTAACTTCAGCCTTAGCATCTGGACGTAAATAATTTAATTCGTTTGTTTTTCTTACGTGTGCTATTTTTTGCATTAAATGATGAGCCAATGAAATTGGTAATGGCATTAGTTCAGGTGTTTCATCAATAGCATACCCAAACATAATCCCTTGGTCACCAGCTCCAATTTGGTCAAGTGGATCTATTCCACCTTTCTTAACTTCATCAGACTCATCGACTCCTTGTGCAATATCTGCAGATTGATCGTTAATTGATACTAAAACAGCTACACTATCAGCTGAAAATCCATATTCTGGATGTGTATATCCGATTTTTGTAATTGTATCTTTGACAATCTGACGAATATTTACATAAGCAGTAGTTGAGATTTCTCCAAAAACCAATACTAATCCTGTTGCTACCGATGTTTCACAGGCAACTCTAGCATTTGGGTCTTTAGCCAAAATAGCATCCAAAACTGCATCACTAATATGATCAGCAATTTTATCTGGATGTCCTTCTGAAACAGATTCAGAAGTAAATAAACGTTTTTCTAACATAATTAATTCCCCCTAAAAATTTTGGTTACAAGGCATCTTCACTCAGTGTGAATCCTATCGGGAACACTCTCATAACAATCATTATATTACCACAATTATTTATAAATAAGTAGTTCAGACCATTTATAAGGATTATCTTCACTCACATAAATTTAATAATAATTGAAAAGAACTATATGAATAGAGTTCTTCTAATTGTTTAGCTCTAGTTAAGAAAGTTAAAGATTCGTCCTCATCGCTATTCTTTAGTGCCAATCCTTGAATATAGTAAAAATCCTTTAAACAATAAAACGAAAAATGCTTTTTCAAAAATAAAATAGTTTTCTTACTTTGAATGATTGCTAATTGCTTATCATTTATCGAATAAGCAAAAATAGTAATAATCAATGATAATCTGGTAATATGACACAGGTCATTCCCAGATTCAAACTTACTAAATAATTTGTCTAATTCTTTAATGGCTAATTTCAAATAATAATCGGTTCGTTTTTTCATATTTAATCGTTTATACGATAAAGCCATCCCTAAATAGGACCAACTGATGGTCCACTGGTTATTGTGAGTTAAATGTTCATCAATTGCAGTAGAAAAATCACTAAGAGCTTCATCTAATGAAGTATCTGTATATAGTTGTAAAATTCCCTGATAGCAATAATATTTAGATAAAAGTTCTTTTGAATCTATGTTTTCTCGCTTAATATCAGTTAGTAAAGACTTAGCATCAACAAATTCATGATTCAAAAGTGAACCTTCCACTTTTTTTAAATTGGTTTCACCATATCTATAAGAGTATTCTTCTTCAAATTTGTCTAAATCAATATTCAATCTTTTAATGATTTCAGGAATAATCTCCCATTTGTTAAAGTAACTATTATTTTCTAAAGTACTAATAGTAGTTTGTGTACAGATTCCTTTTGAAAGTTCAGATTGAGAAATATGCAATTCTTCTCTTCTTTTTTTAACAACAGTACTTAATTTTTTTAGCATTACTTGCGATGGGAAATAAATCATTTGAAGATTCTCCTTTTATTAAATACTATTTATAATTTTATAAATTTTATCATATAGATTGAGATTATGCTATTCATAAGAATGATAAACTGATACTTATTAATATAAAATACGCAAAAAGCTATAACTATTTGCTAGTTATAGCTTTTTTGTTATTTTGCTTTATAAACTTTTTCTTGATCACCCTTGTTTAGCGGGATGAAATCATGTGCAATTCTTGATTGACGATCAAATTCATCAAATGCTAAATCAAGCAATTTATCAATTAAAACAGTATAAGAAATTCCAGATGCTTCCCATAGTTGTGGGTAAAGTGAAATGTTAGTAAAACCAGGTAAAGTATTAATTTCACCTAAATATGGTGTAAAGTCTTTAGAAACCAAGAAATCAATTCTTGCCATTCCTTTTAATTCTAATGCTTTAAACGCATCAACTGCCATTTTAGCAATTTCTTCACTAACTCCTGCTGGTAATTCAACTGGAATTGTAAATTTAACTTGGCTAGCATCGACAAACTTATTGTCATAAGTATAGAATTCATCGGTTGATGGAACTTTAATCGCACCAACTTTAGAAGCTTGAGGATCATTGTTACCTAAAATTGAAATTTCAACTTCTTCAGGACCATTAATTGCTTCTTCAACCAATACTTTAGTATCGTATCGAAGTGCATCTTTCATTCCACTTTCGTACTCATCAGCGTTTTTAACCATATGAATACCAATTGAAGAACCTTGACGAGATGGCTTGATAAACAACGTTTTTGAATCTAATTTTTCACTAATTTTTTCGTAATTCCAATCATTAACGTTCTCTGGAGTTACTAGTAAATATTTAGTATTTCTAATACCAGCTGAAGTTAAAATATTTTTGGTAAGATCTTTATCGTAAGCAATGGCTGATGCTTGAATACCACTACCAACGTATGGTTTACCTAACAATCTTAATAATCCTTGAATAGTTCCATCTTCACCTAAATTACCATGAATAATTGGGAAAAATACATCAATGTTTTTTTCATTATTTAAATTCATAATTGGTTCTAATGGGTTAGAATAGTTTGCATTCGCCGTTGCACTTTTAACAACTTCTTCTTCACTTTCACCATCAAAAACTCTTTGTGAATCTTCGTTACTCAAGATAAAACTATCTCTAGTAATTAAAAATAAACTAACATCATATTTTTCCTTATCCATCGCATCATAAATATTATGAGCTGAACGTTTTGATACATCATGTTCTGATGAATCTCCACCAAACAATAATGCTACGTGTAATTTTTTTGTATTCATCTTCTTTGCTCCCATTCGTAAGTCTATTAAGTCTTAAGTATAACACTTATTATTTTTTTTGATAATAAAAAAAGATATGAAATCATATCTTTTAAGAGAAATTTTTAACTTCGCTAAACATTGAATTCTTATTATGATATTGCATTGACATAATCATTCCAATCCCAATCATATTACCAATTAAGGCAGAACCACCTTGACTGATAAATGGCAATGGAATACCAGTCATCGGAATCAAGTCAATACTCATTCCAATATTTTCAACCACGTGGAATAAAATCATCATTATTACACCAGTCGAAATATAGGCATAAAACACATTTTTAGTTTGGAAAGTAACCTTAATCATATTATAAATTAACAAGAAATACAGAAGAATTAGCAAAGTTCCACCAATAAATCCAAAGTTCTCTCCCATAACCGAGAAGATCATATCAGATTCTCGGACCGGAACGTAAACATGAGAAACATTAAAACCAGAACCAGTTAATCCCCCTGAACCAATTGCTTTCATACTTTGCCACAATTGAAATCCCTGGTTACTTGAATCTGATGCAGGGTGTAACCAACTATCAATTCTTGCAAATTGATAAGCTTGGAATCCTAAACCAGATAAAATGGCTCTTCCACCTTTTGAAACCACCATAAAAATGGCAGTACCACTTACAATCGTAAAAGCTGCTAAACCAGGTCCTAAAATTTTCCACGTAATCCCCGAAACGATTAATAAACCACCTAGAATCGCAATGAAAACAATGGTAGTACCAAAGTCATTTTGTAACTTTAATAAAACAATTACTGGTAAAGTCCAAAGAAACATTTTACCAATTAAGTTCCAATCACTTCTCACTGTATGGGTGGGATTATCAACGTTATGCTGAGCTATTATTCGAGCCTCCATTAAAATATAAGCAGGCTTCATTACCTCGGATGGTTGGAAAGTAAATGGACCAATTGCAAACCAACTTTTTGCCCCCGTTTGAGCAAAATAAGAACGACTATAGAGGAATAAAACAACAAATAATAGGAAAATCCCCAGCCAATATATATAGGGAGCAATTTTCCAAAGTTGTGCCGAGTCAAACTGTAATACAATCACAATTGCAATTGCTCCAATTACGTACCAAACTAATTGTGAGATAACTGATCTTAATACAGAAGTTGAACCATTATCATGAGATGCCGCAACAAATATAGATCCTAATCCTACTAAAGCAAGCATTAAAACACAAAAAATAATACTCCAATCAATTCTGGTATCAGCTTTATCCTTTAATCTTTTAAACACAATCAACTCTCCTTACTTAATAAATCAAGTCAGTTGGTTATTTTTGATGTAAATTAAATTCTCTAATGACCTGGTGAAGTGCATCAGTTTCATTTTTTTCGTAAAATTTATTATCTCCAACTACAACTTCAAATTTATCTTCATTATTTGAGATTGTTCCAACCGTATTATTATTAATTTGTACTAATTGAATCCCTTTATTTTTAGGATCATCAACTACTTTAATTTCAAACTCTTTGTTTCTTCGTGACATTTAATTCTCTCCTACAAATACGTTTTTATTTTCGTATTTTATTTCTAAAAATACTAAATCGAAAGGGAACGGGATCCAATCCTCCCTTAACAAAAGGATTACATCTAATAATTCTAGCAATTCCCATAATAACTCCAGAAAAAAAGCCAAATCGTTCAACTGCTATTTTCATATAGTTTGAACAAGTTGGCTGATATCTACAACTAGCAGGAGTATAACGAGAAATCCATTTTTGATAAAAATTAATTAATCCTAGCAAAAAATTTTTCACTTTTAATCCTAATCGTTATTACCAAAAAGACTAAATTTTTTCTTTTTGGGAGCTTCTGAACTTAGGTGGTCAAGTAATGCGCCAGCACCTTTAGCAACATTTTCCAAAGGATCCTCAGAAATGATTACAGGAACGGTTAGATTAGTTGAAATAACTTCATCTAAGTCTTCTAACATAGAACCACCACCGGTTAACATAACCCCACGATCAATAATATCAGCTGCTAATTCTGGTGGAATTGTTTCCAATACTCGTTTAGCACCATTAATTATAATCATTAGAGTTGTGTGTAAGGCTTCTGCAATTTCCTTATTATTAATGGTTACAGAAATAGGCATACCAGTAACAGAATCACGTCCACGGACTTTCATCTCTTTAATATCAGTAACATCGATATTAGCTGTACCAATTTCTTTTTTAATATTTTCGGCCGTATGTTCACCAATAATAATATTGTGATTATGTTTTAAATATTCAACAATATCATGGTTCATCACATCACCAGCAATTTTTAAAGATTCACTAGTAACAATATCACCTAATGAAACAACCGCAATATCAGATGTACCACCACCAATATCAATCACCATACTACCAGTTGGTTCGAAAATATCCATTCCAGCACCAATGGCAGCAACTTTAGGTTCTTCTTCAAGAAAAACTTCTCCACCAACTGCTTTTTGTGCAGCTTCAATGATTGCTTTTCTTTCAATATTAGTAATGTTTGTAGGAGCACAAATCATTACTTTAGGTTTTGATACCATTTTCTTTAGTTTCAACTTATCAATAAAATAAGTTAACATTGACTCGGTTACATCAAAATCAGAAATAACACCATCTTTTAAAGGACGAATAGCCTTAATATTTCCTGGTGTTCTACCAACCATTTCATATGCTTCTTTTCCAACCGCCAAAACTTTATTGGTTTTTGTATCTACGGCAACTACTGAAGGTTCGTTTAATACAACACCTTTTCCAGTTACAGATACTAGGACATTGGCCGTCCCTAAATCAATTCCAATATCTTCAGACATTAGTTATCTTCCCTTCATTTTTACAATCTACATCAAAATTATATCATAAAATAATTGTTAATCATTTTCAATTCTTTTAATATCTGCCCCTAATTTTCTAAGTTTAGCTTCAATTTCATAATAACCACGGTCAAGATACTGTAAGTTAGTTACAAACGTCGTACCATTTGCAACTAAACCGGCCATAATTAAAGCTGCAGCTGCTCTCAAGTCAGTTGCTGCAACTTCTGCTCCTTTAAAATTAGTGGGACCATGAAGCACTACACTTTTACCTTTAATCTCATACTTAGCATTCATTCGACGAAGTTCATCTAAATGCATAAAGCGATTTTCGAAGACATTCTCGGTTAGAGTACTTACTCCATTGGCTGCTAATTGTAAAACTGTCATTTGTGGCTGCATGTCAGTTGGAAATCCAGGATAAGGTGCTGTTTCAACATCAACTGGGTTCAGTTTTGCTGGTCCAACTACTCTAATTCCTTTTTCCTCTTGCTCAACAGTGACTCCCATTTCACGTAACTTAGCAATAAATGGAATGTTATGTTCCATAATTCCAGCTTCAATTAAAACGTTACCACCGGTTAAAGCCGCAGCGGCCATATAAGTTCCGGCTTCAATTCTGTCTTGAACTACTGAATGTTCAGTTCCGTGTAACTCCTGAACTCCCTCAATAGTTAATGTATCAGAACCAGCTCCACTAATCTTAGCCCCCATATCATTTAACATGTTTGCTAAATCAATAATTTCTGGTTCTCTGGCAACGTTTCTAATTATAGTTGTCCCACTAGCTAGAGTGGCTGCCATCATCACATTTTGAGTAGCACCAACACTTGGAAAATCAAAGTAAATATTACTACCTTTTAATCCATCAGGAGCAATTGCTTCAACATAACCATCATGCAAGTTAATTTTAGCACCCATTGCTTCAAAACCCTTTAGATGAATATCAATTGGTCGAGATCCAATCGCACAACCACCTGGAAGTGAAACTCTTGCTCGACCTAATCTTGCTAAAAGCGGTCCTAAAACAACAATTGAAGCTCTCATTTTTGAAACGTATTCAAAAGGTGCCTCTGAAGTTAATTCTCCCGTAGCATCAACAGTAATAGTATTTATCTTTTCAGCAAAATCAACCTTTAAATGTAAACTTTTTAAAACTTGATTCATTATTTCTACATCAGAAAGAATGGGACTATTTTTAATTACTGACTTACCAGTACTAGCTAAAATACTAGCCGCTAGAATTGGTAAAACAGCATTTTTAGCACCCTCTATTTTTACATTGCCTTGTAATTGATGTCCGCTATGTACAACAATTTTATTCATCAAAATATCCCCTAATTATTAAAATAATCCACTTAAATTTTTTAAATTACTAACAAATGAAAGGAAAAAAGAACTGGTTAGGTAACCAATTGAAATAGAAACTAAAACAATTAAAACCTTACCTTGCATTTCTTTAATAGGAAGAAAGCGTTCAAAGTGAATTCCTTGAATCGCCCAAAAAGCTAAAATAATAAAAAATATCTGACAAACTAATTCAAGTAAAATTTGAATTCCAATTAAAGCCATATTACCCCTCCATTTATCTCATTTAATCATATCATATAATTACATAAGTGTCTTTGAAACCGCCGTCTTTACTGATTCTTAAGCATATTTTAAAATAAAAAAAGAAAGCCAACTGGCTTTCTTTTTAGTTTCTTTCGGCAATATTAATTCGATTAATAGCCCTTTTTAAGGCTACCTCAGCACGATTCATAGAATCAGCATCTTGGTTCTTATTTGCTTTTTCAAGGTTTTCTTCTGCTCGTGCTTTGGCACTATTTGCTCGAGCAACGTCAATATCACCTTTACGTTCAGCACTATCGGCAACAATTGTTAATAGATTATTAGAGAACTCAACGAATCCACCATTAATGGCTAAAACGTCTGATTCACTATTAAAATTAACTTTTGCAGAACCAATTTTCAAAGCAGCAATTAAAGGAATATGGTCTGCCATGATTCCCATATCACCAGCTTTAGTCTGAACAATAGCTAAAGAACATTCATCATTTGAATATACTTCACCATCAGGAGTTACGATACTAACGGTTAAAACTGAACTATTTTCAGCCAATTAGAACTCCCCCTTAATTATTTGCCCCTTCTTTTGATGCATTGTATTTAGCAACAACATCTTCAATTGGACCACAATTTCTAAAGAAGTCTTCAGGAATTTCATCGTATTTACCTTCTAAAATTCCTTTAAAACCTTCAACAGTTTCTTTAACTGAAACATACTTACCTGGAACGTTAGTAAATGTTTCGGCAACTGAGAATGGTTGTGATAAGAAGAATTGAATTCGACGAGCACGACTAACAATAGTCTTTTCTTCATCAGACAATTCATCCATACCTAAAATAGAAATAATATCTTGTAATTCACGATATCTTTGAAGTTCATGTTGTACTTGACTAGCAACTTGGAAATGTTCATCACCTACAATGCTTGAATCTAAGGCAGAAGATGTTGATGCTAATGGATCAACGGCTGGATAGATTCCTTGTTGAGTTAATGAACGTTCCAAGTTAGTAGTTGCATCCAAGTGAGCGAATGTGGTTGCAGGTGCAGGGTCAGTATAATCATCGGCTGGAACATAAACAGCTTGAATAGAAGTAATCGCACCCTTTTTAGTTGATGTGATTCGTTCTTGAAGTTGTCCCATTTCAGTAGCTAAAGTTGGTTGGTAACCAACGGCTGATGGAATACGACCTAACAATGCTGAAACCTCAGTACCAGCTTGAGTAAATCTGAAGATGTTATCAATAAATAACAACACATCCTTACCAGCTTCATCACGGAAGTATTCAGCAATTGTCAATCCTGTAAGTGCAACACGCATACGTGCACCAGGTGGCTCGTTCATTTGTCCATACACCATGGCGGTTTGATTAAGTACTCCGGAACCTTTCATTTCGTAGTACATATCATTACCTTCACGAGTTCTTTCACCAACCCCTGTGAAGACAGAGATACCATTGTGACCTTGGGCAATATTATGAATAAGTTCTTGAATTAAAACGGTTTTACCAACTCCGGCACCCCCGAATAATCCAACCTTACCACCTCGAATATAAGGGGCAAGTAAATCAATAACTTTGATACCAGTTTCCAACACTTCGGCTGAAGGATTAATTTCATCAAACTTAGGCGCTTGACGATGAATTCCCCAACGTTCAGCATCTGGTCCAAATTCGGTTCCACCATCAATGGTTTCACCTAAAACGTTAAATACACGACCTAGAGTATCGTTACCAACAGGAACTTCAATTGGAGCACCTGTATTTTCAACTTCCATTCCTCGACGTAAACCATCAGTTCCGTCCATAGAAATAGTTCTAACCACTCCGTCACCCAATTCAAGTGCAACTTCAGTCACTAAGACTTCGTTTTCACCCTTTTGAATTTTTAAAGCGTCATTGATTTCTGGTAATTTACTATCTAGGGGAAACTCAACGTCGACAACTGGTCCAATAACTTGTACAACTTTACCAGTACTCATTATGCGTTAATTCCTCCTATCATTAATGATTCAATGCTTCCTGACCACCAGTAATTTCAGTGATCTCGGTAGTAATAGCGGCTTGTCTAGCTCTATTATATTTTAATTCCAAACTAGAAATTAAATCTCCAGCATTGTCTGTAGCAGCCTTCATAGCCATTGAACTTGAAGAATGTTCAGCAGTTTTAGCATCTAAGATTGCACCATATGCAAGTGTCTCAGCATATTGGGGCAAAATATCATTCAAGACTTCTTCTTCTGAAGGTTCAACTTCATATTCAGCAGTTAACTTTTTAGTTTTAACTTCTGAACCAATTCCTTCACCAGTACTCATACTTTCTTCAATTGACTCACGGTCCATTGGAAGTAATTTTTGTGCCTTAAAGTCTGATCTAATTCTATTAACAAAGTGACTTGAACAAATGTACAATTCAGTGAAAAGACCATCATCATACATTTGTGAAATTGCCTTCACAATTTTTTTCACTTCACTAAAAGTTGGAATGTCTGATACACCCCGATATTCATAAGAAACATTGGCATCGTTTTTCTTAAAGAAATCAGCACCATTTCCACCAACAGCTAAAATAACATAGTCATCAGGGTTTGGTGAGTGTTCCTCAATAAAACGTTTGGTGCCACGAATAATATTACTATTATAACTACCAACCATACCTCGATCAGAGGTAATAACTAAGTAAGCAGTTTTTTTCTTAGAATCACTTGCTTTTGAACTTGAAGGTTTTCGGTTATCTAAAAGATGAGACTGAGCAAGATGCATAATTACAGACTTGATCTTTGAAACATATTTGTTATATGTAACAGTTTGACCTTGAATCCGATTCAACTTTACAGTTTGAACCATTTCCATCGCCTCAGTAATCTGACGCGTACTCTTAGTTGATGCAATTCTATGCTTAACTTCATTCATTGATTCAACCATTAGTTAGACCCTCCCTTCAAGTTATTTTTCTTCATCATTGGCTGATGATGGTTGGAAAACATTAGCAAAGTCATTGATGGCTTTATCCATGTCTTCTTGTTCTGGTAATTTACCAGTCTCTTTAATTTGTTTTAATAAATCTGCATGAGAATCATCAAAGTTACTAAAGATTTCATTTTGGAAACGTAAAACGTCTGAAACAGGTAACTTATCAAGATAACCATGAGTTAAACAATAAAGAATTAAAACTTGTTTTTCAACTGGGATTGGTGCATGTAATTTTTGTTTTAGAACTTCAACAGTTCTTGCACCACGATCAAGTTTAGCTTTAGTTGCATCATCAAGATCAGAACCAAATTGAGCAAATGATTCCAATTCATGGTATGAAGCTAAATCAAGTCTTAATGTACCAGCAACTCTTTTCATTGCAGGAATTTGCGCATCCCCACCAACCCGAGAAACTGAAGTTCCGGCATCAATGGCAGGACGTGCACCTGAATAAAACATATCTGCATTTAAGAAAATTTGACCATCAGTAATTGAAATTACATTGGTAGGAATATATGCAGAAACATCACCTGCTTGAGTTTCAACAATTGGTAAGGCAGTCATTGAACCACCACCTAATTTATCACTCAACTTAGCAGCACGTTCTAGTAAACGTGAATGAGTATAGAAGATATCACCAGGATAAGCTTCACGACCAGGAGGACGTCTCAAGATTAATGATAATTCACGATAAGCATTAGCTTGTTTTGTTAAATCATCATAAACAATTAATACTGATTTACCTTTGTTCATGAAATACTCACCCATTGCAGCACCAGCATATGGTGATACATACAATAGTGGAGCTGGTTCAGAAGGTCCAGCAGTAACAACAACTGTATAGTCCATTGCGCCTAACTTAGTCAAAGTGTCAACTTGTTGTAAAACAGTTGAATCTTTTTGACCAATCGCAACGTAAATACAAATCATATCTTGATCTTTTTGATTCAAAATCGTATCAATTGCAATTGAAGTTTTACCAGTTTTACGATCACCGATAATCAATTCACGTTGACCTCTACCAATTGGAACTAAAGCATCAATAGATTTAATTCCTGTTTGTAGTGGTTCGTCAACTGACTTACGTTCCATAATTCCTGGAGCTTTATGTTCAATTGGTGCTGTTGTTTCAGTATCAATATTACCTTTACCATCAATTGGTTGTCCTAACGCATTAACAACACGTCCAACCATTGCGTCTCCAACTGGAACTTCCATGATTCTTCCGGTACGTTTAACAGTATCGCCTTCACGAATTCCGGTATAGTCACCTAAGATAACGATACCAACATTGTTTGCTTCCAGGTTTTGAACCATTCCGTAAACACCATTTTCGAATTCGAGCAATTCACCAGATAAGGCATTATCTAAACCATAAGCACGAGCAACACCATCACCAATATAGGTAACAATTCCAGTCTCGTCTACAGTAAGATCATCTTTGTAGCCTTCTAATTGTTTTTTAATTAGAGCACTGATTTCTTCAGCCTTAATGCTCATAAAAGTTTCACCTCTTTATAAATAGATATCATTATTTCAATAATAAACGTTTTACCTGTTCAATCTTAGTTTTTACACTACCATCAAACACAACACCTGATGATCTAAGAATTACACCACCAATGATATCTGGATTTGTTTTTGTTGATAATTCAACCTGTTTAGCAGCAATTCTTTTTTGAAATGCCTTAGTTAAACTATCTTTTTCATTTTCATCTAATGGAACTGCCGTAATTGCCTCAGCAGTGACAATTCCATTTTTGTCATTATATAAATTATTAAATTCATCAATAACTGCAACCAATTCACTAATCCGTCCATAATCAAACAACATTTTGATTAAATTTTGAACGTATTGAGATGAAATGCCATCAATTAAAGGATTAAGTAGTTCGAGCTTTTGTTTGTTATCTAGGCTGACACTACTTAAAGCAATACCAAGCGTAGGTTCCTCAGTAAAGATATTCTTAATTGCATTTAAATCGGCTTTTCCAGTTTCAATTGAATTGTCACTTTCTAGCAAATCATATAATGCTCTTGAATAACGTTTGGCAACGTCAAGTTTACTTAGACTCATTATTACCCAACCCTTCAATATAAGAATTGATCAATGCTTTTTGATCATTAGCATCTAAACTCTTCTTAATGATTTTGGAAGCAATTTCAATAGATAAATCTGCTACATCATTTTTTGAATCAGCAAGTGCTTCTTTCTTTTGTTGTTCAATGTCCTTTTGGGCATTTTCCTTAAGAAGTTGAGCATTTGAACGTGCTTCTTCAATAATTGAATCACGACGCTTGTCACCACTTTGTTGAGCTTTACTAATAATATCACTAGCTTCTTCTTGTGAATGAGCAAGTTCATCTTGGCGTTGTTTTTCCAAATCAGAAGCATGACTACGTGATTTCTCAGCGTTATCAATATCATCTGAAATTTTATCAGCACGATCTTGCATCATTTTAGTAATTGGTTTCCATGCAACCAACTTAATGATAAACATTAAAACTAAAAACAATACTGCATAAAAAAGTGCATCACCAATGTTAAATTCAGCTCCAACAATTAAATGTGTAAACATCTATTGACACCTCCTTTTTCTAAAATAAGAAAAAATGTTATTACTTATTAATAACCAACATAGCAATAACGAAGGCTAAAATAGGCATAACTTCAATCAAAGCAACCCCAATGAACATGTTAGTTCTTAAAGTGTTTGATAATTCAGGTTGGCGTGCCATACCTTCTAGCATTTTAGAAATTAAAATTCCGTCACCAACACCGGCACCGATAGCGGCACCACACATAGCGATTCCAGCTGCAATAGCTCCCATAAGTAAATCCTCCTATTTTTTATTCCTCAATAACAATTTTATGAGAAATGTATACACATGATAAAGTTACAAAGACGTAGGCTTGAATACAACCAATAAAGATTGAAAATCCTTGCCAAAGCATTTCAAGTGGAGCAGAAACCAAAATCATTCCAACTCCACCGGAAAAGGCCATTTTTGCAATTAAGCCTGCCAATAGTTCACCAGCAAAAATATTACCGTAAACACGAATACCCAGGGTTAAGAAATTGGTTAACTCTTCCATCAAGTTAATTGGTAACAAGTATGAAATAGGTTGCATATAAGTTGAAAAATGCTTTTTATAACCTAAGTTCTTAACACTAGAAAATTGTGCAATTAGTAACGACATTAACGCAAATGACATAGCAACAATCGGATCCGCGGTTGGACTCTTAACATAAACAATTCCCCCGACTTCAATATGTGCAAATAATCCAAGCAGGTTGGAAATCAAAATGAAGTAGAACAGTGTAAATGCCCAAAGCCCATAGTTCTTGGTTGAACCACTTGGCAATGTAGATTTGACGATTCCGTTTGTAAAATCAATCATATATTCCAGAAGGTTTTGTTTACCTTTTGGTTTCAATTGAAGATTTCTTGAACAAACAAAAACCAGTCCTAAAACAATCAAAGCTACAATGACACCTGAGATCATATTTCCAACGTTAAAGGTCAAACCCAAAAATTGAAAAGTACGAGCTTCTTCCACAAATTATCACCTCTTTTTCCTTTCATTAATAGTGAACGGTAAGGAAATTAAAGATGTAACTTACCACTCATTTTAGAAAATAAACACGAAATTCACATTCTAAAATTTAATAGAATTCTACCACTCAATCAAAAATAATTCAAAGATTAACCTTACTTTTTAATTAAATTTAAATTACAGAAAAATAAAAAAGCAAGGACAAATGTCCATTGCTTTTTAAAAATTATTTTGTTCCAAATAGTCGATCTCCGGCATCACCAAGCCCGGGAACAATGTATCCATCAACTAGTTTTTCATCAAGTGATGCAGCATAAATATCAATGTCTGGATGTGCTTCTTCAAGCGCTTTAACCCCTTCTGGAGCAGATACCAAACAAACAAATTTAATGTTTTTTGCACCACGCTTTTTAAGAGCATCAATTGCCATAATTGCAGAACCACCGGTTGCAAGCATAGGATCTACAACTAAAACTTCACGTTCTTCAATATCTGATGGCATTTTACAAAAGTATTCATGTGGTTCAAAGGTAGTTTCATCACGATACATTCCAATGTGTCCAACTCTGGCACTTGGAAGTAATTGTAAAATTCCATCAACCATTCCAATTCCAGCTCTCAAAATTGGAACAACTGCTACTTTTTTCCCAGCTAATTGTTTTGCATGTGCAACAGCCATAGGTGTTTCAATATCAACATCCATTAAAGGCATGTCACGAGTAACCTCAAAAGCCATCAAATTTGAAATTTCATTCACAACTTCACGAAACTCGTTAGTTGCCGTTTTTTTATCTCTAATAATACTTAATTTGTGTTGAATCAATGGATGATTCATTACATGAAATTTGCCCATACCAAATACGCTCCCTTTTTTATTTAGTTATATTTTACCACAAAAAGAGATTCTACCTAGTGATTGGATGAGTTTTACATAAATTTTCAACTTCTTGTTTCACAGCAGATAGAGTTGCTTCATCATTATGATTTTCAATTGTTTTAATAATTAATTTTGCAACTTTTCTCGCATCATTTTCATCAAAACCACGAGATGTAATTGCTGGAGTTCCTAAACGAACTCCACTAGTAATAAACGGACTTAATTTTTCATTAGGAAGCGCTTCTTTATTAGTAGTTATTTTAACTTCATCTAATAAATTTTGAGCTTCTTTTCCATTTAATTCAGTTTTAGTTAAATCAATTGTCATTAAATGGTTATCGGTTCCGCCAGAAACAACTCTGATTGTTTCCGAATTCGTAAATTCATCAGCCATTGCTTGTGCATTTTTGATTACTTGTTTCCCATATTCTTTAAATTCTGGTTGTAAATCTTCAAAGAAAGAAGCTGCTTTTCCAGCAATAACATGTTCTAACGGTCCACCTTGAGAACGTGGGAACACTGCAGAATTAATTTTCTTGGCATACTTCTCTTGTGAAAGAATCATACCTCCACGAGGACCGCGGAGCGTTTTATGCGTTGTAGTTGTAACCACATCCGCAATTCCTACTGGGCTTGGATGAAGACCAGTGGCTACTAGTCCAGCAATGTGCGCCATATCAACCATTAGATAAGCACCAACAGCATCCGCAATTTCTCTAAATTTATTCCAATCAATAATTCGACTATATGCCGAAGCACCAGCCACAATTAACTTGGGTTGAACTTCTTTGGCAATTTCTAAAATTTGATCATAATCTAAAAGTTCTGTTTCATGATTTAGACCATATGAGTATGACTTATAAATTTTACCGGAAAAACTGACTTTAGCACCGTGGGTTAGATGACCCCCAGCATTTAAATCCATCCCTAAGATAACATCACCAGGATTTAAAAATGCTGCATAAGCTGCTTCGTTAGCTTGTGATCCAGAATATGGTTGAACATTAGCATATTCTGCACCGAATAGTTCTTTGGCACGATCAATTGCTAAATTCTCAACAACGTCAATGTATTGACAACCACCATAGTACCGATGACCTGGATATCCTTCAGCATATTTGTTAGTTAATACAGAGCCTTGAGCTGCTCGAACTGCATTAGAAACAATATTTTCTGAAGCAATTAATTCAATTGTCGTTTCTTGTCGTTGTCCTTCATCTTCAATTGCACCCCACAATTTGGGATCGTCCTTTAAATAATCATAACTCATTGCTCTACCTCACTTTTTTTGGTTTGCAGTAATTATACTTTTTTAAAGTGTTTTTGACCAGCAGATTTACTCAAGCGATTCATGTATGCATCACCTAATCCAACATCAGGAAATCCTTGGACAAAAATTGTCTTAATTTCTGGATTTAAATCGAATTTTCGTAACCCAGCAAATAATAAGTGACTGGCAGTATTTATACTGTTTTGCAAACTAAAAGTAACACAATTTTTCGGCCAATTTTGTTTATTTAAAATTTTATCAGTTGCTAATATACCCACTTGATGGTCTTGAGATTGAGAAAAACTGATTACATCATCCCAATCTTCATCAGAATCAACGATTTCCACCGAGGCATTTGGTGAATAGTGAGTATATTTCATACCTGGAGCCTTTGGAATTTCATCGTTAGTCACTTTTTTACCGGATTCTTCCACTTCTCCAATGACTTCTTCCAGTTGTTCTTTTGTGACAGCACCAGGTCGTAAAATCACTGGAGTATCAGTTGACATATCAATAACAGTCGATTCAACTCCGAATTTAGTTGGACCAGCATCTAAAATCCCCGCAATTTTACCGTTTAAATCATGATAAACATGTTCAGCCAATGTAGGGCTTGGTTTTCCAGAGGTATTTGCTGAAGGGCCAACTAACGGAACACCTGCTTCTTTAATCAATGAGATTGTGGCATCATTGGCAGGATTTCTAAATGCTGCTGTCTCTAGTCCACCAGTAACTTTTTTCGATAAGGCATCTTTTTTTAACTTTAAAATAATTGTTAAAGGGCCAGGCCAAAATTGTTTAATTAATTTTTTTACTTTTTCATCAAGAGGTAAGCTATACTTTTCAACCGTTGCAACATCCGCAACATGAACAATTAACGGATTATCACTAGGACGTCCTTTAGCTGCATAGACCTTTTCAACCGCTGAAACATTAGTTGCATCAGCGCCTAATCCATATACGGTTTCGGTTGGAAATGAAACCAACTCCCCTTGATTAATCTTTGCTGCCGCTTGATCAATTTGATCAGGTGTAAATATTTTTGTTTGCATTATTTACTCTCCTTTAAGATTCATTTTAATCATACGATCATTTTCCGCTAAATCTTGGTGTAATACCACTTTAGCGTCAGGATTTTGTGATTTTAAAATATTTGATATTAAATCCCCTTGTTTAAAGCCAATTTCCAAATATAATTCTCCGTTATTTTTCAATTTATTATGAATTTCTTTTGCAATTTCTTCATAAATAAACAATCCATCATGTTTAGCAAATAAAGCAACATGAGGCTCATATTCAATAACGTTATCATCCATATAATCTTTTTCATTCTCAGCAATATATGGTGGATTAGAAATAATTACATCAAAATTATTTTCATTAATTTGCTTAAATAAATCACTTTTAATTAAATTAATATCAACTTTATTAAAATCAGCATTTTGCTGCGCTACTGCAAGTGCCTCCTGCGAAATATCTGACGCAAATACGGTCCAATTAGGTCGTTGTTTTTTTATTGCAATTGCAATTGCCCCACTACCGGTTCCTAAATCTAAGACCTTAAGGCTTTGTTCCTCATGATCTTGTAGCACCCAATCAACTAATTCTTCCGTTTCTGGTCGAGGAATTAAAACTGCCGGATTAACCATGATTGGGTTGCCATAAAAGTCAGTTTTTTTAACGATGTACTGTGCTGGTTCTCCGGCTAAGAGTCTTTCAACGTTTGCAACAAATAACTTTTGCACTTCTAACTCCATCACATCACGATAATGAGCCAGCAGATTTGTTAAATTCCAATTCATTTGTTGTAACAGTAAAAACTGAGCTTCATCAGTTGGAATATTTTTCTCCTTAAGACACAAAGAAGCCCAATTGAGGGCTTCGAAAAAAGTAGCTTTCTGTTTAATCTTGGCTTTCATTTAAGCGCTCCAACTTATCAGCTTGATCAGAAACAATCAATGCATCAATAATTTCGCCTAAATCACCTGCAAGGACTTTGTCCAACTTGTTTAGGGTTAAACCAATTCGATGATCAGTAACTCGGTTTTGTGGGAAGTTATACGTTCTAATTCTTTCTGAACGATCTCCAGTACCAATTGAAGATTTTCTTTGTGCATTATATTGATCTTCTTCTTTTTGCTTGTAGTAATCATAGATACGTGCTTTTAAAACGTTCATTGCTTTAACACGGTTTTGTTGTTGTGAACGTTCATCTTGCATTGCTACCACAATTCCTGTAGGTAAGTGAGTCATTCTAACGGCTGAAGAAGTTTTATTAATATGTTGTCCACCGGCTCCAGATGATCTGTAGACATCTGTTCGAATGTCACTTGGATCGATATCAATATCAACATCTTCTTCTTCTGGCATCACTCCAACGGTTGCCGTAGAAGTATGAATTCGTCCAGCAGATTCAGTCTCTGGAACTCGTTGAACTCGATGAGCACCATTTTCAAACTTAAGTTTAGAATAAACCTTGTTACCGGTAATCATTAGTACAATCTCTTTAAAGCCACCTACTTCAGTAGTAACTTCATCAACAATTTGCACTTCCCAGCCTTGGGTTTCTGCATATTTGACGTACATATTGTATAAATCACCGGCAAACAAACTAGCTTCGTCTCCACCAGCAGCACCATGAATTTCCATAATGATGTTTTTATCATCATTAGGGTCTTTAGGAATCAAAAGAATTTTCAAACGTTCTTCCAAATCAGCTTTTTGCGTTTCTAAATCACTGATCTCTGCCTTAACCATTTCATTCATATCGTCATCAAGTTTTTCTTTTAATAAATCTTGATCATCACTTAAAGAACTTGATACTTCTTTATAAGTATTGTAAGTATCAACTGTTTCCCGTAAATCGCCCTCTTCTTTAGACAACTTCATAAACCGCTTTGTGTCTGCAATCACTTCCGGGTCACTAATCAGTTCGTTTACTTCTTCATAACGATCTGAAACTGATTGTAATTTATCAAAAATTTGATCCATTTTATTATCAGCCATAATCTACCTCTTTCTAATTTATTCTTGGTTGTGGATGCATATAGTGTTCTCTACAAACTGGGTAGTATGATTCGTTTCCACCCATCACTACTTGCTCTCCTTCATAAACTGGCTTTCCATCATGAAAACGTAAATTCATTGTTGCTTTCTTTTCACAGAACCAGCATATCGTTTTCATTTCTTCTAATTTATCAGCATATAATAGTAAGTACTTAGATCCTTCAAAAAGTTGATTTTGGAAATCATTTTTTAATCCAAAAGCGATGATTGGAATTTTCAAATCATCAACTACCGCAGCTAATTCTTTAATATGATGTTTTTCTAAAAATTGCGCTTCATCGATTAAAATACAACTAACTCTTTTTTCGTATTTATTTAATTCACTTTCAATCAGATTACGAGCATTATCAATTGAATTAATTGATATTGCATCTCGTTCCAATCCAATTCTTGATGCAATTGTACCTTTTTTTTCTCGTGTATCTAATGCACTAGTCATTAAAATAACGTTTTTACCTTGTTCCTCATAGTTATGGGCAACTTTGATTATCTCAAATGATTTACCACTATTCATAGCCCCATACCGAAAGAAAAGTTGTGCCATTGTATCATCCTTTTCTATTATAAATGCTTGTCCTACTAATTATATCTGAAAATCATGATTTCTGCATTCGTAAATTGCAATTGTTAATATAATGTAAATCAAATACTTATTTTAGTTTAGGATTTGCTTTTATGCTAAAATTAATAGTATTGTTAGCACTTCAAAATATTAAAGTAAGGATGTGAGTGTCAATGACATTCAAAAGTAACATTGCAACCATTGCAGGTAGATCATCATACTGGTTTCTACATAACTTTATGGGTGGTGGAAGTTCCCTTCCTGGAAAAATAACCACTAAAATTGATCCCAACGTTTTAAAGGAACTAGGAAAAAATTATGATGTAATTATAGTTAGTGGAACTAACGGTAAAACCCTTACCACTGCACTAATTGTACAAGTTTTAAAAGAAAAATATTCTGAAATATTAACCAATAAAACTGGTTCAAATATGATTCAAGGAATTGTTTCTACCTTCTTAGAAGCAAAGAATCCGAAAAAGAACCAAAAACCAATCGCAGTACTTGAAGTTGACGAAGCTAACGTAAAACTAATTGTTGAGCAAGTTAAACCTAAGTACTTTGTCTTAACCAATATTTTCCGTGATCAACTTGATCGTTACGGTGAAATCTATACCACCTATCAAAAAATATTAGATGGAATTGATTTATCACCTCAATCAACGGTAATTGCTAATGGTGACGAACCAATTTTCAACTCAGTTGATTTACCAAATCAACGGATTTTTTATGGATTCAAACACACAGATAGCAAACAAGATTTCAAAGCTGGATCAAATACAGATGGAATCCTTTGCCCAAGATGTCAACATATTATCCATTATCGACATCTTGTATATGCCAACCTTGGAGATTACTTCTGTCCAAACTGTGGTTTTGAACGTCCAGAATTAAAATACCAAGTTACTGAAGTTACTAATCGAACACCTGTGAAGTCTGACTTCATTATTGATGGATACAACTATGAAATCAGTATTGGTGGAACATATAATATCTACAACGCCCTAGCCGCCTATTCAATTGGTCGAGAATTGGGTATTTCTCAATCACAAATCAAACACGCTTTTGAATCAAATAAACGAATTTTTGGACGTCAAGAAAATATTAAAGTTGGCGACAAGGATGTCACGATTATTTTGGTTAAAAATCCAGTTGGTACTAATCAAGTAATTGATTTATTAAGTACCGAAACAGAACCATTCTCTTTTATGGGACTTTTAAACGCCAACTATGCTGATGGAATTGATACCAGTTGGATTTGGGATGGTGAATTTGAGAGATTACCACAAATGAACATTAAACAGTTTGAAACTGGTGGATCTAGATATAAAGACATCACCCTTAGATTAAAGGTTGCAGGTGTTCCTGATGATAAGCATATCGTTCAACCAGATCTAGAAAAAGTCGTTGCTGATATTTCTAAAATGCCGACCCAGAAAGTATATATTCTTGCTACTTACACTGCTATGATGCAAGTTAGAGCAATATTAACCAAAAAAGGATATATTAAAGGAGGTCAAAAATAATGACTATGAATATCAGAGTTGCTCATCTATATGGTGATTTAATGAATACTTATGGTGATATTGGTAACATTTTGGCCCTCCAATTTTACGCAAAACAAATCGGAGTTGAAGTAACTTCCAAAATCATTAGTTTAGAAGAGTCTTTCAAAGCCGATGACTTCGATTTTATTGTTTTTGGTGGTGGTCAAGATTTTGAACAATCAATCGTTGCTAAAGATATTCAAACCAAAAAAGATGAACTAATTAAGTTTATTGAACAAGGCAAACCATTTGTTTCGGTTTGTGGTGGTTTCCAGCTTATTGGTAAATACTATGTTGATGCACAAGGCCAAAAACTCCCAGGTATTTGTGCTTTAAATCATTACACGGAACAACAACATGATCATCGTTTCATCGGAAATATTAGAATTCAAAATACTAATAATGGTGCTAAATACCATGGATTTGAAAATCACCAAGGTGTGACTTTCCTAGGTGAAGGAGAACGCCCTCTTGGTAAAGTAATCAAGGGTTATGGTAATAATGGTAAAGATCATACTGAAGGTGTCGTATATAAAAATACAATTGGTACCTACTTTCATGGTCCAATTCTGGCAAGAAACGGTAATTTAGCTAAAGATTTAATGTTTGAAGCACTTAAAATTAAATATCCTGACGTTGATTTTAGTAAAATGATGGACAAGGTTAAAATTTACGAATATTAAATAAATATGCAATATACAAAAAGCAATCCAATAAAGGATTGCTTTTTTATTTGAATAATTCTTCTAAGTATTGATCAATCATTAAATTACGCTCTTGCATAAATTTTTGACTAACCTGTGGATGCACTCGATTAGATAGAAAAACAAAACCACTTCTTTTTTCTCTAACAATCACCATAACCATTCCTGTATAACCACTTTGCCAAATAAATGGATGACCATGATATTCGTCTAATCGCCAACCAAATGACCTACTTCCATCATTCATTGGTGTTTGATCTTTGTACATAGCATCAAACATTTCATTTGTATAAACCTTACCTGGAAAAGTTAGTTGTAACATCCATTGGATATATTTTTCTAAATCTCTTTGTGTACTGAATAACCCTGCTGATCCACAACTAGACCCTAATATTTCGGCCTTAGGATCATGAACTATTCCCACCAAATTAGTTTTAGTTTTCTCATCAAACGTTGTTGGAACTGTTTTTTGTGGTTCTGGGTGAAAAGTGGAATCATTCAAGGCCAGTGGTAATAACACCATTTCTTTAATTAAAGGTTGAATTGGTAATCCGGTAATTACTCCGGCAATCCATCCTAAAAAGATGTAGTTGGCATCTTGATAAATCATTTTCTTCCCAAAATGTTCACCAATATGTAAATTTAGTAATGCAGCTCTTAATTGGCCTTTGTTCATTTGATTTCGATTTGGAATGTACCCTTCAATGTCAGAGGTATGAGTTAATAAATGACGAATGGTAACTTGAGGAAACTTCCATTCAGGTAAAAATTGGGTGATAGAATCATTTAAATTAATTTTTTCTTGTTCAATCAGCTGCATGATTACAGGTAAAGTTCCAACCACTTTGGTTAAAGAAGCAATATCATATAACTGGTTCGGTAACAGCTTCGTCTTTTGGGGTTTAATGCTTTTATATCCTTGAACAAAACCATTTACTTTCATTCCATTGATAAATGAAAATGATGCTCCTGGTACGGTTTCTTCATCAATCATTCTTTCAATTGTGTTATGGACATTTTCAAAGCTCAAGTTATTCACCTTCTTAACAAATTATAATAAAAAAGCCGCCTGTTCGGCGACTTTTGTGATTACCCGTACGAGGCTCGAACTCGTAACTCCGCCTTGAGAGGGCGACGTCTTAAACCAATTTGACCAACGGGCAATATTTTAACAGTTCTAAGTCTACTAATTTAATTAATTACTGTCAACTCATTTATTGCGTTTGACAACTTCTACAGGTCATTGTACTATAAAAAGGTAATTTTTATTGAGTATTAGCCAAATTGGTAAGGCAGTGGACTCTGAATCCATAATGTACTGGTTCGAATCCAGTATACTCAACTAATGAAATCCATTAGCTTTAGTAATTAAAGTTAATGGATTTTTTATTTTAAATACATATCAATATGTGTTGAAATCTAAAATGGCATTGCTCACTATTTCATAAAAAGATTGCGTCTATTCAAAACAAAATATAAGATTATAATATACAAGAATAGTTCTACTTAATTATTTTAAAAATCAGAAAGGCTAATTATGTATTTACTTTTTACTTGTGTTTTCGCTGATATTTTAGGATTCATACTTCTCCCCACCATTGATGTATCACCCACTAACAATTTTACTACTCGTTCAATTATCTGCTTAGTAATTCTAATTTTAAATGTTATATATTTAACTTTAAAATTTAAGAATAAACCCGTTATTATTGGTCCATTTGCAGCAATAATTGCAATGATTACGAGACTTTTTATCTATTATTGTATGTCACAACAACTACTTTTAAAAAATGATGTCCCCTTGAGTAATCCTTTTTTTGGTGGAATTCTCACAACTCTATCAGAAATGGCTATTTTAATTCTTATCGACATTCTACTAGTAGCAAGTGCAATTTTAACTATTGCAATTAAAAAGTAAATTAAAATTTTTTATAGGTGAATTCAAATTGAAAAAAATGATTTTTATAACTATCAGTACAGTGATGCTTACTACTTCACTATCAGCGTGTGCAAAAAACGATAAAAAGCAAACCGCTAAAGAAAATTAAAATCCAGTTACAATTGTTAATAAAAATAAAACAAATGAGATTAAATCAAACGTTAATAACCAGTTAACTTGGAATGAAACAAAAAAAGAGCAACTGGATGACTTTATGGTTAACTGGGGTAAAACTATGAGACAAACTTATACTAGCTATACTCCTGCATCACCTGGAAATTATTATGGAATGACTATCCCAAATAAAGTATTTGAACATAATTTAATCGTTAACGATGCACCCACAACCATGTCCTGGTATAACGAAAATTCCCAATCTACGGATAAATATCAAGTAGTTGCTTGTTATTCAGATTCTAATGATCAAGAACATGGCGCTAAAATGATTCATCATCTTTATTTATTCACTATTGTTAATAATCAACCCATAGTTTTAATAACCCAACAATCTGATGTTAATTCAGAAAATAAATTATATTTCCATGAAACTAATAATCAAAGCTTAAAAGAAAACTTCACAAATATCATAGAAAATTAATCATAAGTAAAAACCGCTAACTACCATAAATGATAGTTAGCGGTTTTTCTATTTATTTTTTATGAAACTCTTTAGCATGATTGGTGAAATAATTGTTGTTAAAATAATTGCTAAAACAAGCTCAGAATAAAGTGATTTAGAAATCAAACTATTACTGATAGCTACTTGTGTCACTATTAACGCCATCTCTCCACGAGACACCATCCCAGCCCCCACAATATTTGCATCCTGCCACGAAAACCTGAATATTTTAGCACCAATTCCACATGCTATCCATTTAGTGATAACAGCTAAACCAGTTATGATAAAAACTAAAAAATATGATTTAAACGATGTCACTAATTCTAATTCGAGACCAACTGAAACAAAAAATATAGGGATAAAGAAACTATAACCGATTACATTGATGTTCTTTTCAATCTTTTCACCCACATTGGTTAATGAAATTGCCACTCCTGCAAAAAATGCACCTAAAACTTCACTAAGACTAGCTAATTCGGCGATGTATGCCATCGAAAAACATATAATTAAGCTAACCACCACTAGCAGAATCGTATCATTAAATCTCACAATAAATTTAAAAATATGTGGAACCAAATATCTAACCATTACTAGTACAAAAGCTAAATATAGAAGTTGCAGCAAAATCATTGAAAAAATGCTAATTCCACCTTTGCCAAAGGTACTAGTAAAAATACTCAACAAAATAATCGAAATAATATCATCTACTACGGCCGCTCCCAAAATTACAGAACCGGCAACTGTATTTAATTTATTATATTCTTGTAAGACCGCTACACTAATAGAGACAGATGTCGCTGAAAAGATAACTCCCCATAAGATGGAATCCCGAATTCCTTGCTGTAAAGCCATTCCTAATGCAAAGAACAGCACCAATGGAGCCAGTACCCCTAAAGATGCAACCACAAAAGACGGTTTCATAAATTTTTTTACTTGATCAAAATCACACTCTAACCCTGCCAAAAACATTAATAATATAATTCCAATTGTTGATCCAGTCGAAATCAAGTTATCAATTTTTACAAAGTTTAATATTGCTGGACCAATGATAATTCCTGCGACAATTTGACCAACTACACTTGGTAATCCAATTCTTTGGAACACCAATCCTCCTACGATTGCGCTGCCTAAAATTAGACAGATAATAAATAAATAATTCATAATTCTCCTTGCAAAAACCTTCTAATCTTTCTAAATATACCATTAATTTAATTAATTTTGGTATGAAAAATAAATATATAACTTTATAATTGTTAATACATTTAATTGCAAAGGAGTTTTTTAAATTAATAATAAATCTATAACCCTTAAAAATATTAACGATAAAATTGAAATAAACCTAGAAAATAATGAAATTCCCCAAATTGAATCAAATCAAGTTCTTATTCAAATTAATTACTCTGACTTGAACTATAAAGATATACTAGCAACTAAAATAAACTCAGGCGTTATTAAACAATACCCCATTGTTCCTGGAATTGATTTAAGTGGCGTCGTACTGAAGTCAAATAGCAGTAACTTTACTCGTTTTGACAAAGTATTAGTGACTGGATATGGTTTGGGAATATCTGCAAACGGTGGTCTTGAAGAGTATGCAGTTGTCCCAGCTGATTGGATTATAAAATTACCTCAACAACTATCATTAAAAGATGCTATGCTTTATGGTACCGCTGGTTTAACTGCAGGCTTATCGGTACACAAATTATTGCAACATAATATTAGAAAAGATGATAATATCTTGATCACTGGTGGTACCGGTGGAGTTGCAAGTATTTCATTAGCAATTCTGAAGAAATTAAAGTTTAGAAAAATTACCGTAACCACTAGAAAAATAAGTAATGAGAATACTTTAAAAGAATTAGGTGCAACTAAAGTAATTACAAATAATGACCTAATAACTCATAAGTTACTAGACCACCAAAAGTATGATTTCGTCATTGATACCATTGGTGAAAAGACCATTCCTAATATTTTGCCTCAAATAAAGTACGGTGGTGGAATTAGCATTTGTGGTAACGTTTCAGGAGCAAAATTAAACACAACTATTTTACCGTTTATTTTAAGAAACATTACTATGTATGGAATTGATTCAGTTAACATTCCAAATCAAGATAAAGCTAATATTTGGAGAAATCTAGCTGCTAAATGGAATGTAACGAAAAAATTGAAAAAAACTCTAACCAAATCACTCTTAACGCAGTGATAAATGAATTTTCTTCATCTGCACCAGATGGTCATCATGGCAGAACCATTGTGAAAATACTTTAAACCAATAAAACCAGCAATCATTAAAAATGATTTGCTGGTTTTTATTTGTCTATTTAGTTATAATTTGCGCCTTAATTGTCTTTCTTTCAGCCATATCTTGATAAGCTTCGTTAATCTGATCTAATTCATACGTACTAGTAAATACTTTACCTGGATTAATTTGACCATCCAAAACTGCCTTAAGTAAAGTTTGTTTAACATAAGTTGTCACTGAAGCTGGTCCTCCAGCTAACGAAATGTTTTTATAGAATTGTGGTGCTGGATCCAATGCTTCACCGTGGGGCAATCCCACTCTACCAACAATGGTACCGGGACGTGCTACACCAATTGCAGTTTCAGTAGATAACTTACTACCGACACATTCCAACACTGCATCTGCACCTACTCCATTAGTAATTTCCATTATTTTTTTAATACCATCTTCACCACGTTCTTCTACAATATCAGTGGCACCAAATTCTTTTGCCATCATTTGGCGATCATGGTGTCGACTCATCATGATGATTTTTTTAGCACCACGTAATTGTGCCGAAATTACTGCACATAATCCGACAGCACCATCTCCGATAACAACTACCGTATCACCCTTACTTACATTGGCAGTTCTAGCAGCATGATATCCCGTTGGCATGACATCAGATAAAGCTAAAAATGATTTAATCATCGCATCGCTATAATCAGCTGGTTTACCGGGAACTTTAATTAAAGACCAATTAGCATGCTGATAGCGAATATATTCAGCCTGTTCACCATCACTAAAGTTATCTGAATGATTTAAACAATCACCATCATATCCAGCAAGACAAGCAGCACAATGACCACACCCATGTACGAATGGAGCAATCACAAAATCACCCGGTTGTAAGGTATTGATTTCACTTCCAACTTCTTCAACGATACCAATTGCTTCATGACCAGTATTATTTGAATTAGGTTCTTTTTTATCCAATCCACGATATGCCCATAAATCAGAACCACACACACACGCATTTAAAACATGAATAATAACATCGTCTTTAGTTTGAATTGTTGGCTTTGCAACATCATCCACTCGAACTTCGCCAGGTTTTACAAAAATAGTTTTTTTCATTATCAAATCTCCTTTTTATTTGGTAATTAGTACGTTATCACTTAAACCTAACTTAAGGTCAAATAGAAATATTTTTCATTAACTCTAAATAGATTGATAAGTTATAATTAATTTAATCCATGAAGTTAACTTTAGGTCAACAGAAAAGCTCGAAAGGAAAATAAAATGATTAAAAATTATTCAATTGGTGAGGTTGCCAAGAATGCCAACCTTACAATTTCGACAATACGATATTATGATAAAGAAAAATTAATTCCTAATCTAAAAAAAAACGAAGCCGGTAATCGTATATTTACTCAAGAAAATCTAGATGCAATTAAAATGATTAAATGTTTAAAACGTTCTGGTATGCCAATTAAAGAAATCAAAATTTTTATGAAATGGTGTGAAAATGGAGATAGTACCCTATCCAATCGACTAGACATGTTTAAAGAGTTGAAAACATCCGTTACAAAACAAATGGATGAGTTAAAAGAAACGTTAAATACAATTGAATTTAAATGTAACTACTATTCCCAAGCTGTTGAAGACGGAACAGAAAAATATGTAAAAGAAATGCACTAAAAAAGATCGTAATTAAAAATTACGGTCTTTTTTAATAACATCATATTACTGTTCATTAAATTTAAAATACTTAATTAATAATAGTGCTACCACAAACGTCACAAGCATCCCTGCGAATCTAGGATACCAAACATTAATTTGTGGAATTACTTTATTTAAAAATCTAAGGGTGCCCGTACCTAAGAAAACAGCAATAAAACTAATTTTTAAAAATAACATCTGCTTTTTCATAAAATCACCTCTAATTAAAAATATTAGTTTGTTAATGTTAATTTAACATAAAATTTGTACTTTTAATATTTCAATTACAAAGCTATAAAAAAACATTCAGGAAAATATTCCCGAATGTTTTTAAGTTTTTTTAGGCTTTCTTTTTAAGGAGTACAAGTGCTCCAAGTAAAATCGTGGAATAGATAATTGTACATAGAATGGACCCTTCCATTCCAAATGTACCACCATTAGCCCAGGTCATTCCACCTACTGGTGCTGATGTAAATATACTTAATGATGGTTTAATCCCAGAAACTAATACTCCAGAAATGGTTCCCTGAGCAAAGTTCCAAGCACTATGAATTCCACCACAAATCCATAAATTATCAGTTCTATATCTAATTACAGACATCCCTAACGAGTAAATCAATAAATTGACAAATGCCAAAACTGTTAAACCAGAGTTAAAGCTGTGAAATACAGCAAAAAAGATAACTGAGATTGTGATTCCAAAAGCGGGTCCAGCAATCTTACTTACTGCACCTTGCAAAAAACCACGACAAATTATCTCTTCACTCATTCCTTGAAACCCATACGCTACAATAAATAAAATGATTAACACGATATTTGCAGAATTCCAAACATTTGTAACTTTAAAAGCACCAAAGATTGCTGCAATAATCCAAATTAAAATAAAAGCTGAAAGACCAACTAACCAACTTATAAAGTATTTAGATATGAATCCCTTTGCTCTATAAGGCATCACTGTTTTATAACCAGTTTTATTTCTTCTAATTAAATAATATACAAAAAATATTATCGGGGTAAGAACAGTTGCAAAAGATTCGGCTAAATCAGCTGAAATGCTTTTTGAAATCTGCATTGAAACAAACAAGGCATTAAATGGAGCAGCCAAGAGCGCTCCAGAAATTGCAAACACCAATGAAAAAATTGCAACCAGCAAAATTAACACTGAATTTTTAGATATTTTTATTAAAGACATTCTACTCTCCGTTTCTGAATCACTTTTTCCTAATTAATATTAATAATATACTAAAAATATTGATTAGCAAACGTTAGACTACTTTTACAATACAAAAAGAGTTCCTAATATAAGGAACCCTTTCACCTAGTTTGTTAGATTATTCAAAATCATCTTTAATGTCTGAAACTTTTTCTTTCAAGTCACCTTTGGCAGTTTCTAAATCACCTTCAAGCTTTTCAACAGGATCATTGTTAACTGTACCAGCAACTTGTTTGAACTTACCGTTTGCTTGATCACTAAGTGAATCTACTTTTTCCTTTAAATCATCCAACACATCAGTTTCTTTAAGAATTGTGTACCCTAATAAAATGTTACCAGCTAAACTTAAACCTAAAACAAAATTTTTCATAATATGTATCTCCTTATTTGTGTTTAATTAAAAATAACACACTTAAAAAAATAAAGTTATAATAAAGCTCTATTTAACTAATAATTAACAATTTATATAACTAATTTTGCCATTATTTATTTACAGAAAATTGCTAAATTATTACAATTAAATAAATATTAAATCCGTGCGTCCACTGCCTTATAATGGTAGTAAAATGAAAGACATAAGAAACATAAGAGCATAGGAATAAAAAAATTGAAAACACTTAAAAGAGACTTAAAAGATACATACAATGGTTTAATAATCTTCTTAGCAATTGTGTCAGTAATTTTAGTCATTCTGGATTTGTTACATGCAATTGCAATCGAAGACGAACCCTATTTGGCAATTGATACCACAATTACTTTGATTTTTGCAATTGATTATTTCGGTGGTTTTTACTACAGTACTAATAAAAAGCAATACTTTAAAACCCATATTTTTGACTTACTGGCAATCATTCCTTTTGGACTATTCTCAGCTTTTAAAATTATTAGAATGTCTAAATTATTTAAACTTTTTCGGATTGTCGGTGTATTTGGGAAATTAATAAATAAAACTAAAAAGTTTCTTGAAACAAACGGATTTATTTATTTATTAATCACCTGCACATTTATTATCTTTATTGGTGGAATTACCTATAGCATTGCTGAAAAAGCTTCCTTTGGAGATTCAATTTGGTGGGCAATTACCACATCAACGACCGTTGGATATGGTGATCAAAGTCCCCATACGACAGTTGGAAAAGTGATTGCTGTCGTTTTAATGATGGTTGGAATTAGCTTTGTGGGTATGTTAACTAGTACAATTACATCTTTTTATGAAAGACAAAATCAAAATACCAATGCTGACGAACTAAAAAAATTCTATGAATTATATCAAAGTGGTGCGATTACTAAATCAGAATATGAACAACAAAAAGACAAACTATTACAATAAATTTTCTTTATGTTACAATTGTAATAATAATTAGATCGTCCAAAACTGATTGACGTAAAAAGCTGATATTAAGGAGGAATAATTTTGAAAAAATCAATTTTACTATGTTCTACCTTTCTAGCATTAGTTAGTCTAAGTGCTTGTGGTAACAATAACGACAACAAAACTAAAGATAGTTCACCAAAAACTGAGCAAAAACAAAAAAAGAATACTACAAAAGACAGCAAGAAAAAGGAAAGCACCAAAAAAGAAACTGCTGAAACTGGTACTATTTCAAACAAAACCAAAAAAGAAATCAAGTCACAACTTCCACCTCATAAAGATGCCAGTGATTTTGCTAACAAGTACGGCGAATCCCCTGCTTCTTATCTATACAACCAAAAAGGAGTTGCAGCAAAAGATGCACTACAAGCTGTTCCAGATAGCAGCAAAACTCCAGAAGAAAAACAAACTCAAAAGATCTTAGAAAACCCTTCTAAATATGATCAAAATACAGTTTCAAATGCAACTTCAAACCCAAGTAATACTAATAGCACTACTAACACTGATAGTAGTAGCAAAAATAACACAAGTAATAACAACAAAAAGACTTCTAGCCAAATTGACGACGCTTCAATCGATTCATTGAACGTTTACACTCACCCAGAAGTTTACCAAAACCGTTTTAACTAAAACGATTGCCCTATTTGGTAAGAAAAGATTGGTTCGATTCCAATCTTAGGGCTTACGTCCAAAATTGATGACGAAAAAAGCTATCTATAGGAGATGTACATATGCAAAATGAAAATAGGTTAGTCAAGAATGCTTGGTTCTGGATTTTTATTTTTATTGTTTTAGGATGCGTATATGCGGTTTCAAACCATGTATATCAAACCAAACTAGCAGCAAATAGTATTGCCACTGAGCATGCTAGTGAAGTGCGAAATGATTACAATAAAATTAAAATGCATGATGAAAAATCAACCATTATTACGTTATTTAGACATCCAGATAAAACTTCTGAAAAAGACATTCATGGCCTTCAAGGCGAAAAGTTAACTTGGAAGTTTAAAGATGGTAAATTAACGGTAACCTTCCATAACGGAAAAGTAGTTGGAAAATCATTAACTAAAAATGTTAATAGCGATACTAAGTTAGTTAATCAAACTAACATTGATAATATTAACAATGATTCAAGTTATCAAAACGTTGTTAATAAACTTGGTAATCCGGCTTTTGAATCAACTAAACTGGTTGATAAGCAAAGTTATCAAACCATCAAATACCCAACTGATCATAATGGTAATGGTACTCTATTTACCTTCTTTAATGACCACCTATCATCCAAAACCGAAACAACACTAAATTAATATAGAAAGAAGCTAAATTATGAAAAAACAAATCTACGTTATTTCCGGAATTGTAGTTACACTTATTATTGCAATCTTTGTCTTACTAAATATGGAAAAGGTTACGATTAGTTTTGGATTTGCAGAAATTCAAGTCCCATTAATCTTAATTATCTTGTCTTGTTTACTATTGGGTGCTTTACTTCTATTCTTATTCTCATCAACAAGTACCTTCAAACAAAATAAAGAAATCAAAACTTATAAAAAAGAAGTTGATTCCTTAAATGATAAAATTAAAGATATTAAAAAAAACCAACCTAAAAAAGTTGTAACTGAAAAACCAAAAACTAATCCTGAAAACAAACTAAAAGCATAATCAAAAAAGAGCCAATATCATATTGATATTGACTCTTTTATTATCTAATCTATTTTAAATTATCATCTTGTAAATTAACTACATTACCAATGCCACGTTGACTATCAACGTTAGCACTAAATTTAATTTGGTCCCCACTTTTCATTACGGTAGCTTTATTATAAGTATCCGATGTAATGGTATACATAATATTACTACCAGATAAGGTAAAGTTAACTGTATTATATTTATCATGAGGAAAAATAACTAATCTATCAATGGTTCCCGAATACTCTTTAGCCTGATCCTTATTCGTACTTTCTGGATTAGTACCACGATTACTTAACTGTTGTCGATATCCATCTAAAGCTTCATTAGCAGTTTGTGCATATGATTTAATTGATTGATCTTCGGCATTAATATATGCATAACTTCTAAATGAACCAGTTGAATCAAGTAATGAAATCACCCAAGTTGGCGTTCCATCGATGTTATACATAATTGGCATACTAGAAGTCCATTTTTGTGCTAGATATTCTTTATCAGCCAACTCTTTAGCACCTTCAGAATCCATAACTCCAACATTCTTTCCCGTGTAGAAAGTTATTTTACCATTTCGTGCATTCAACATCGAATATCCCATCGTAGAATCAGCTTTACTATTTGGAGAAGTGTAATCCGTAAAGTAATAGATATGTCCATCTTTACTAAACACTGGTGTTAACCCATCTTCAGTACCAGTGCCAGGAACTTCCATTTTACCTCGATTACTAAAATTAAATAATCCATACCGATCTTTGGCATAAACATCAATCATGTCTCTTGCGGTAGCGCTATCAATCGTTTCATCTAAAAATTTTGGTGCTTCATTAGTTTTATATAGTTGACAATCTCCATTTTGTGCATTCATTAAGACGACATGCAGCGAATCATAATTAATTCGTGAACTAATGTTTCTGGTATGGTAAACCGTTTGCACATAATATGGCGTACCATTATCATCTACTTCAAACTGTGGATCACCGGTATGAATCCAAGTGGGAAAAGCATTGTACATTCTTCGAGCAGCATCGTGATTTAGAATTGATGAATCACTATAATTCATTGATTTATTGATAAATTTAGGTTCAGCATTAATATCTGTTGCCGAAATAATGAAGTAACCGGGTAAGGTTTTGGCCCCGATTGCTTGAAATAAACCGCTATACTCAACTGGAGCAATATAAACTGGTTTACCTTGATAAAATTGCGTTTGTAAATCACCTAATTCATAAAATGAAGCATTTCCAACGGTACTCATTGCTTTGTTCATTCGATTGCGAACCGTTTTTGGTGCAATCGCAATTGGACTTTCAGTCTTAGATAACTTAGGTGCGCTAGCTTTCTTTTCAACTTTCAAAGAGTTATAAACAGGCTTTTTCACTAAGTTAGTTTCAGCAACACTAATCAATAGTAATAAAACAATTACAGAAAATCCAATCATAATTAGTTGTTTAATCCGTTTATTGGTAATTCTAATAATTGGCCTAACATCTGATAATTGATCAAAAATAATTAATGCCAATAAAACCATGACTAATCCCAATACCAGGTTACTAATCAATAAGTTTAAAGGCACCCTACTTGGTAAAGTAAAGTATGTAAAACAGAGTTTAATTAAAAATAAGATTACAAATAAAATTGATAAGCTAGTGACTTTCTTCTTATCACTCCAGTTGTAATACGAAAACATGATGGTTACTAAAATTGGCACGATCATTTGTAATAAAGTTACTACTAGCATTTAATGCTCCATTCCTGATTTTATTTTAAATTATTACAAAATAATAATTTACATTGCTTTAATATATCAATTACTTCTACATTATGCAATGTTGGTTAATAAAAAAGAACTCATTTAAGAGTTCTTAATCTCATTAGAATGACGTACTTCTAAAACGTTTCTAAAAAGGGTGAAGTTAATAGTGAAGTTCTTAATTTCATTAGAATGACGTACTTCTAAAACACTGCGCAATGGGCGTGTAAACACCCGTGGAGTTCTTAATCTCATTAGAATGACGTACTTCTAAAACCACACAGAACGCCACAAAATAGGAATTATCGTTCTTAATCTCATTAGAATGACGTACTTCTAAAACTCGTCGGCCTTGTCGTCGTCATTAATAACAGTTCTTAATCTCATTAGAATGACGTACTTCTAAAACACCAGTAGCAGTTTTAACCTTAGCCAATTCGTTCTTAATCTCATTAGAATGACGTACTTCTAAAACTCAACTGATGGAGCAATTTCCATCAATGTGGTTCTTAATCTCATTAGAATGACGTACTTCTAAAACAAACTTCATTAACGAATTAGAAAGCGTTCAGTTCTTAATCTCATTAGAATGACGTACTTCTAAAACTCTAATTTGTTGGGATATTTTCTCTTTACAGTTCTTAATCTCATTAGAATGACGTACTTCTAAAACACCAACATAATTTGTTTGATAGCTTGAGAGGTTCTTAATCTCATTAGAATGACGTACTTCTAAAACGCTGAATTAGTTGGACGCGCAAATCTCGATGTTCTTAATCTCATTAGAATGACGTACTTCTAAAACCAATCAGCTAATTTAATCAAACCACAATTTGTTCTTAATCTCATTAGAATGACGTACTTCTAAAACATTGTTACAGCATACCAGACCAATATGAGTGTTCTTAATCTCATTAGAATGACGTACTTCTAAAACAAGATTGATAACGAAAGGAGAAAACGTGGTGTTCTTAATCTCATTAGAATGACGTACTTCTAAAACATATTCATCAGAATTTTCTCCAAAAATAAAGTTCTTAATCTCATTAGAATGACGTACTTCTAAAACTCCTATCCATACTGACACCAAGTTAATACAGTTCTTAATCTCATTAGAATGACGTACTTCTAAAACATTAGCCATGTATTTCATCTGATTTAACGCGTTCTTAATCTCATTAGAATGACGTACTTCTAAAACCAAAGACAATATACAGTTACCGACAACACTGTTCTTAATCTCATTAGAATGACGTACTTCTAAAACTGCATCTTGTCTTACTCATTAATATAAATCGTTCTTAATCTCATTAGAATGACGTACTTCTAAAACTGCCAGGAAAGTTGTAAAACTCACTCATTAGTTCTTAATCTCATTAGAATGACGTACTTCTAAAACTGCTAAATGATTACTACGAAGGCAATGACGGTTCTTAATCTCATTAGAATGACGTACTTCTAAAACTAAGTCATCTTTAACTAGATTATTATTTTTGTTCTTAATCTCATTAGAATGACGTACTTCTAAAACCTAAACACACCTTGAAATGCCCAGAAATAAGTTCTTAATCTCATTAGAATGACGTACTTCTAAAACTAAAAAGCTGATCTCTTTAATTTTTCTTTAGTTCTTAATCTCATTAGAATGACGTACTTCTAAAACTAGTTTTAATTTTATCCTGTGTTTTCTTGTGTTCTTAATCTCATTAGAATGACGTACTTCTAAAACAGAGTATGCATATCAAATGCTAAAGAATGGGTTCTTAATCTCATTAGAATGACGTACTTCTAAAACTACACTACCTGATTGAAAGCCTTAAGAGAGGTTCTTAATCTCATTAGAATGACGTACTTCTAAAACAAAATAGCAAAGATGCTGAAAGTTATTTAAGTTCTTAATCTCATTAGAATGACGTACTTCTAAAACTTGTTATCAACCAAAGTAATTGCATTTAAGGTTCTTAATCTCATTAGAATGACGTACTTCTAAAACAAAGGTATTAACATTTTTACAGCTTTCATAGTTCTTAATCTCATTAGAATGACGTACTTCTAAAACCGTGCTAAATCACCAATAAATGCATGTTTTGTTCTTAATCTCATTAGAATGACGTACTTCTAAAACTTAATGCTGATAATCTGTGAGAATATGTAAGTTCTTAATCTCATTAGAATGACGTACTTCTAAAACTTAACGGAAAACTTAACCTAACTATTTAAAGTTCTTAATCTCATTAGAATGACGTACTTCTAAAACTCTAGAAGATGAATTATTAGATATCATTGAGTTCTTAATCTCATTAGAATGACGTACTTCTAAAACTGACGTTGTAGTTGGTGGATAGCTAGTTGTGTTCTTAATCTCATTAGAATGACGTACTTCTAAAACTATAAATATAGTCAAAGGAAAGGAAGTAATGTTCTTAATCTCATTAGAATGACGTACTTCTAAAACTCTAACTCAGACTTATCAAGTTTCTTACCAGTTCTTAATCTCATTAGAATGACGTACTTCTAAAACCCAACGCCGAAAAGATGATGAAGAGCAAATGTTCTTAATCTCATTAGAATGACGTACTTCTAAAACTAAATTGCGCATCTTACTGCGTGATGAAGTGTTCTTAATCTCATTAGAATGACGTACTTCTAAAACGTTAAGCAAACTTACGCCAGAGCCAACATTGTTCTTAATCTCATTAGAATGACGTACTTCTAAAACTTGTTTTGCTAGTTTTTACTGCATCTGAAAGTTCTTAATCTCATTAGAATGACGTACTTCTAAAACAGACGCGTTATCTAATTTACAGTCACAATAGTTCTTAATCTCATTAGAATGACGTACTTCTAAAACTACTATTGAAAGTACTTAAATAAGTTTTAAGTTCTTAATCTCATTAGAATGACGTACTTCTAAAACTATAATACCTACCATAATACCAATTATGAAGTTCTTAATCTCATTAGAATGACGTACTTCTAAAACGACGTACTCAAGCAATTAGAAGAGTTTGTTGTTCTTAATCTCATTAGAATGACGTACTTCTAAAACAACTGTTTACCGACCTTTAAGGTCATTTATGTTCTTAATCTCATTAGAATGACGTACTTCTAAAACTCAATTAACAAACGGAATCGAAATCAAAGAGTTCTTAATCTCATTAGAATGACGTACTTCTAAAACGATTATTGTTAAGTAGTTCAGCTTTTTTAAGTTCTTAATCTCATTAGAATGACGTACTTCTAAAACCGTCTGTAATATTTACCTACTCGTTAGAAGACCATCTCACAAAATCTCTATCGATGCGGTAAACACGGCATTCTTCAACATTATTATCTCTTTGATAATTAGAAAAATCTAATATTAATACGTATAACCCTAATGATTTTATTTGTTGTATTATTTGTTGTATTTGTTCAGGATACAAGTAGTTAAATACATCATTAAGAACAATTAACTTTTTATTATTAAATTTAGTGTATAAATCAAGAACTTGTTTTAGTATACCATATGGATCCGTTTCTGACTCGCTGATTATAATGTCACTTAACTTATACTGTTTTTTAATATCCCATTCTGTTTTACTTTCTAGTGAAATATAATCTAAATCAATTGTACTCATAAAAATTTCTTTCATTTGGTTATCTAACATAAATAATCTTTTTCGATTTTCGTCACTCAAATTACTAGTAATTTCATTTTCTAAATTCTTTTTAAAGTCGTCCAATAAATTTGTTTTTGTATAAATATCACCTAAATAAATAAGATTAGTTTTTAAACTTAATAATTTATTTTCGTCACTTAATTTTATTCCTTCTTTTTTAACTAACCCAGAAATCAAATTAAAATAAAAATTTTTATTTTCTGTTTTTATAATTGTCAATTTACCTGCATTTATCTCAAACGGTTCAATTGGATATAACGTTAACTTCAAATAATCACCGTCCGATCTGCAGTATTACGAATATCATTCTTTTTACTACCAACTAAGAATTTCATACTATTATACTGTTTTTCCGTAACCATTAACGTTTGCACAACTCCTTTTTTTGGTAAAAACGATGAAATTCGACCTTCAGTAAAATTTGCTGACTCCTTACTAACACATACTTTTACATAAACTGAATATTGCATCATTAAAAAACCTTCATTCATTAGTTCTTTTCTAAACTTACGATACATTCTTCTTTCTTCACTTGTATCAACTGGTAAATCAAACATAACCATTAAACGCATAACTCTATACCTCATTTACTAATTCCACCTTTATTTTTATCGAATCTATTTCTCCACTTAAATATTTCAGACAATCTTGCACGTGTTTTTTTATTGCATTCCGAAAAATCATATTTTTATCATTGAATTTTATTTCCAGATTAAAAATATCTATTAATTTGTGTTTAATCTCTGGAGTCAGCTCCTTCAACTCCTGCTGACTGACCCAAATATCAATGATGGGACGAAAAGGCTCCATTAAGTCTGATCCTAAATTAAACTGATTTTCATCACTGCGATGATGAATTCCTAGCTGCGTCAGATATCCAGCAGCTGAAATGTTCAGGTCCACAAATGATAATAAAATTGAGTAACCATAATTTAAAGAATCATTATATGGATTGTATTCTCGTCTTTCAAATCCCTTTTCAAATAGCAATGGGAAATATTTCCGAGCAATAACTGCCTCGCGATTTGTTATATCATTAATTTCTAATTTACTTAATTCATACTCTAATTCTTCCGTTTCAATGTGATTATATTTTAGAACTTGGATTTGCATTTTTAATTTTGCAATCACCACCCAGGTCCACATCAGTTCTTTTCTATTTAGATTCCATTTAAATTGTTTTTCGATAATTTTTTTAGAACGATTATTAGTTAAATAATGACTGGTTTCCACCAACGGTTGTCCCATATCATCTGCAAATATGATCTTAGCCATCGATTTGGCTAGTTCAGTAATGGCTCTAGTAGTGATTGCAACTTTAGTAGTTTCAATTAATAAAATTTCAATATCATCAATTGGAATTTCATTTAAATCATAATCAGTTTGAACTACTATTCGTCTCCCTTTATAAGAAACTTTTGCATGTTGCGTAATAACAATTGTTCTCCATCCCATTTATTCTCTCCTTGACATTTTTATAAATAATGATATATTTAAATTGTTGGTTGTTCGCCAACGTTTTAATCTCATTAGAATGACGTACTGAGTTAAAATCAAACAAGGATTTTTATCCAAGTTTTATCTTTTGAGCCCTTAAGGGCCACTTACATATAATAAAAAAGGAAGCTACTTAGCTTCCTTTTTTGTTTTTCTAATCTATATCAGAAATTTTAATCTTTCTATTAAACAATCCAGTTGGAGATTGATAAATAAATTTAACATTTGAAGTAAACACCAAACCAGACGTCATAATAAATCTTCCCCAATATGAAGACATATTAATTTTGTTCAAATTTTTTATTGTTGCGTTACAATGAGTACCTTCTAATATGTCATTAAAATAATTAATCATTTCAGTAACATTGTCTAATTCTTTAAATAAACTAATTGTTTTATTCTCATCTTCAATTTCAAAATTAGGTAAATATTTATTTATATTTTGAATTGTAGCTGTAAAAGCATCAACTAACTCTGGTTTAGTTTTATTTTTTTTACTTAAAACTCTCATAATTTCATCCGATAATACCAATTGTTGAGCATTATTCTTGTAATTCATGCTATTAATCGTAAACATTCCATCGTTATCCGCTATCAACTGATTAATATAAACTTTACTAATCAATACCTTATCAACATTGAATTTTTTACCTGATTCAGCGTATATAAATTTTAATAAGTCATAAATTTCTTGATTAGTATAATTTCTGTGACTATCAATTCTTCTTAAAGGAATATTAACTAAGCGATATTCAAACTTTTTGCCTTTTTTCAACTTAACTAAGGCTGGATAGGCACCAGTTTCTGAAGTATAACCTCCGTAAATATCAGTCGGACGATCAAGTTTAGTATTAATTAATTTTCTAGACTTTACATCATTTGCAGGGGCTGGGAAATGAGTCTGCTTATATAATGCACCATGATTGGTATAAACTTCCTTAGTAACTAACATCTTCTTAAACCGATATACTTTTTTCATATATCCTAACAGCTGATCTTTATCAAGAGAAACTTCACCATCAGTTACTTCATGGTCTTTTTCAAACCGCCATAACATGTTAAATGAATTTAAATTTGTAATTTCAACCTTTGAAAAGTCACCATATACATATAACGGAGCTAGTTTAGGATATTGTTGTAACAACCAATTACCAACAAAAGCAGTTAAATAAGCATCAAAAGCATGATGATAATCATTTACATTTCTATTCTTATAGAATTCAAATTTTTCTCGTATATGATGGGTTAAGGTAGCTTTAACTGTAACAATGCTGGTATCCTCATTTGCATATCGTTCTTGTAAAATTTCAGCGGCTGATTTAATGATTTGACGAGTTTCAACTAACTGACGATTAATAAAACGACCACGATTATTAAACTTACTAATCATATTAGAAGTTAAAGTTAAATTATTAAATTTCTTATTACTAATCAAATGATAATCTTTTAACATCTTCCAAGTCGAATACATTTTGGCACCAAAAAATTCACCCGGTAAATTATCTTCTTTAGTATGTCGATTGTTTTTTTGCGTAGTCAAAACTCGGTTATCTAATGAATTATCCAAAATAAATGATTGCGGTAAAATGTGATCGATATCATAACCAGATAGATTATCAATATTCAACGGTTCCCCGCTGTATAAATCAATTCCACCTTGCATAAAGTAGAGGAACAATCTATCAGTAAAGTCTTTATTAGAATCAATTTCTTTCAGTTCCTGTTTAATTGACTCATCATCAAAGAAAGTATTTGAAATATTTTGATAGGTTTCTTCAACCTGACGTTTTCGAGAACGAGTCAAGTTATGATTATTTTGATCTTCTCGTGCAAATTCCATCATGATATTAGCAGGACTGTAACCCACTGCTTTAATAATATCGTCAACCACTAATAATATTTGACGAATTGCTTTCTTATTTTGTGGTGAAGTGTATAAATCATTAATAATTTCGGAAACATCGTTTTTATCAAGGTTTTCACCATTTTCTTCTGCAATTGCTTCTTTGTAACTGGGTTCATTTACAATTTGCATAAAGTTATTGGTAGAGTCCCACAAATGATCAATAATTCTTTGCCCATTTTCATCACATAAATTATTTAATAATTTTTTCGATAATCGACCCCAACCTTGATATCTAAACTTAGCTACCTGCTTACGTTGCTCTGCAGTTAACCAATCTAACTCTTCAAGTTTTAGTTTGTAAATATGTTGATCTTCAAAGATTGTAGACCATTCAATAATTTTTTCAAAGTCCGCTTGTTTATCCACATCATCAACCATTGCTCCAAAAATATTAAATAAATCGATATATGTGGTTAACCCATTATTTAAATTCTTTTGATCAGTGGTTCCCGTTATTTCAGGAGTAGTTGCATAGTCTCCGTTGGCAACTAGAGCATCCGCAATCTTATTCAATGAAATTCGCTTGTTTTTCTTCATTACATTATCAAAAATGAATTGTTTTTGTTCCACTGAAATTCGTTCTTGATTAATTTTTAAGTTGTTAAGCTCGTTTAGAACCACAAATTTTTGATATATTAAACTATTTTTGGGCAGCACTGGTTCCCCAATTAAATAAGTATCGGTAGTTGTCATTCTAGTAATAAACTTGGTTGCAGTTTCCGTGCGATCAACTTTTTCATCAAAGTTCCAAGGAGTAATTCTCCCTGCTTCTTTTCGAATCATCCAAGCAAATTTACCATTGCCATCTTTATTAGAATCGTTGGATTCAATCATAGGGCCAACGTAATATGGAACTCTAAATGAGACTAATTCATCTAATTTATATTTAGCTTGACGACTACGTTTCTCATTAGGATTCAATTCAGCTAAGAATGGATAATATTTAGACTGACTTTCAATAATTTTATCTAATTCTTGTTGATGTAGTTGATGTGGAATTGAACCATTTTCTTTTGATCTCTGTTTAGGAAGAAAGTAATCATGGTCTAACAAATAACTAATTTGTTTAGCCTTTTCGGAATCATCTAGATTTTTAGAAATTCTCTTCTTTAAATCTTCAAAGGTGATTTTTTTGTTTTTTTCACCATCAATATACGCTGCATATGCATTTTTAAGGTTTTGTTTTTTCTTGGCATCATCTATCTCATCAATAACTGCTTTTAACATTTTTAAGTGATCTTTATGATCACCAAAACGATTAATCATTGCTTCGGAAATTGTAGTTGCCGCAGGTCGATTTGAAACGGCATTACTTAAAATCCCAGAAAGATTTACCGCAAAAAATAAATCTTTTAAAATCACTAAAATTGAATTACATTCATCCGTCATTTCGGCAGATAGATTATCGATTTTGTCATCGAAGTCATCACTATCAAAATTAAGTGACCAATCTTTCGGAGTAGCAACTTCTAAGCCAAAAATAACGTTAAACTTAGCTTTCATTCCTAACACCGATTTAATTATCTCATCCGCAACTTTTTTATTCTCTTTATCACTATCTTTATCAATCGATTTAAAAAGGACTTTCCCCAACTGTCTTTGACGATCACTTCTAGTCTTTGAATTATCGGTTAAAATAGCTAATTTTTCGTCTAAATCAGTTAAATTCAATTCAAACGAACGAAGTTGATTTACAAATACTTCGTTTAACTCATTAAAAGTGGTTTCTAAATCAATAGAGCTACCTTTAAAGTTTTTAGCATTTGCTTGATTTAAAAAATGACCCCGAAACTTAACGATGTGATGAATAGCTAAATAAATCAAACGAATATCAAACTTTCTATCATCATTCATTAATGCCTGCCGTAAATGATAAATAGTTGGAAATTCGTTATGGAAACTTTTATCATTTAATTCTTCTTCATCAAAAAGAATGTTTCCAAACATCTTTTTGTTTGGATCTTTAGGTGAAACGTTAGATTGCTTTAAACGAGCAAAGAAACTAGGCTCTACATTAGCAATTTCTTTATCAAAAATTTCGTTTAGTAATCCTAACCGCCATTTTCTTCTAGCAAGTCGTCTTCTGGTAGTTCGAAAACCACGTCGTTCTGCTGCAGCCTCTCCCTCTTTAAAAAGGCGAACCCCAATTGCGTTATTTCCTTTAATATGGATTAACCGATTACTTTCGTCAGTAGCCGCCCAACCAATTGAATTAGTTCCAATATCTAGGCCAATATTGTAATTATTTTTTTCTTTAATGAAAATCACTCCTTAATATTAATTTTTTTATTCGTTTGTTATAAATTTAACATAATTTTAACTAATATAACAGAAACTTTAGCATCAAACTAATTGCTTTACATCATTTTTTCTTCCATAATTAAGCTGTAAATAATAAATAAAAAGGGGATTTTATTATGATTGAAAAATTTTTAATCGGAACCTACACCATTAACAATAGTGATGGTGTTTACCAAATTGAATTAGATACTGACCAAAAAAAATTACAAAACACACAAATTGTTGCTAAAATTGAAAGTCCTACATACTTAGCTGAAACCAAAGATAATATTTTATACGCGGTTGATCGTAACATGGATGAATCAGACCTTCGTGGTGGTGTTGCAGTTTTTGATATGAACACAATCCCAGGTAAATTACTTCAAGAAAACATTGAAACTGGAACATCTGATGCATATGTTGCAATTGATAATGACAGAAAGCTAGTTTATACTGCCAACTATCACATGGGTTATGTATCAGTATATGCAATTCAAGCAGACGGAACTCTAAAACTTACTGACCGTGTCCAAAGCATTGGTAACATTGGTCCCCGTCCACAACAAGCCGATGGTGCTCACCCACACTATGCCAATTTAACACCCGATAATCGTTTAGTAGTTTGTGATTTAGGAATTGATACTGTCTTTGTATATGACGTATCTGCTGCAGGTAAACTTTCATTAGTAAGTAAATATCAAACTGAACCAGGATTTGGTCCTAGAAACATTAGCTTTGTAAATGAAACTAATAAGGGTTATTTAGTTGGTGAATTAAGTAGTAAAGTTTCTGTCTTAGATTATCATCCAGAAACTGGTTCCTTTAGTTTAGATCAAACCCTTTCAACTATTCCAACTGACTGGACTGAACACAATGGTGCCGCAGCAATTAAAATATCATCTGATCAACGTTTCGTTTACATCTCTAACCGTGGTCATGATTCAATTGCAGTCTACAAAATCATAGCTAACGGTCAATTAGAACAAATTCAATCAATTTCAACTGAAGGTGAATTCCCTCGTGACTTTAACTTTAGTTCTGATGAATCATTCTTTATCGTTGTGAACCAAAATAGTGATACTGCAACCTTATATAGTCGTAATAGCGACAGCGGTAAACTTGAATTAATTCAAAAAGACTTCGAAGTTCCAGAAGGTACTTGTGTTATCCCTCGTCACTAAAGTAAAATTAGGATACATCTCATAAATAACGAGGATTTATCATGATTTCACTATTATTAATCATTTTCCTATTTTGCTTAATTTTTGGAATTAGGTTAATTGGAAGCTGTTGCAGTAGTATATTTTTTATCTTAATTTGCTTGTTTATACTCGGCATCTTTCTAAAATTTATATAAAACTAAAAGGAGACCTTTCTAGGTCTCCTTTTCTATTTAATTAAATGGTGTTGAGTTAAATATTCGTGTGCAACTTTTGCAGCTGATTCATGTTTTACTGCTACTCGATAGTTCATTTCCCGCATCTCAGCATCCGTAATTTGATTATTTAGCTTATTTAAAGCCGTTTTAATTTCCGGATGATTGGTTAAAGTTGTTGGTCTAACTAACGGAGCTCCTTGGTAAGGAGGAAAGTAGTGTAAATCATCTTGCAAACTGACTAGATGATACTGATATAAATCCGCATCTGTCGTATACCCATCAATTAAGCTTAATTGCTGATTTCCAATTGCCTGGTAGAGTAAATTCGACTCTAACGTTTTAATTTGATTAACATTATTTAATCCATAGCTTTGTTTTAAGCCGTTCCACCCTTGCGCTTGATTATAAAAATCACGTGTGAATCCAGCTTTAATTTCCTCAGAAGGAACCTTTTTCAAATCTGAAATTTTTTTCAAGTTATATTTACTAGCTAAAGACTGTGAAACCGCTAATGCATACCCATTTTGATATTTCATGTGATCTAAATAGGTTAATTGTTGCGTCTTCATATAATTTTGAGCATCTCGATAGGTAGTCTCAGGATTTTTACTTATCTTTGTTTTCTTTGCTTGGGTTTGTAAAATGGTGCCCGAAAATTCTGGATAAATATCAACTTGCCCTTTTTGTAAGGCTTGATATAAAAAGTTAGTGGTCCCAAAGTTAGGTTTTAACTCAACCTTTAACTTAGGATTTTCTTCCAAAATTAAATCCCGATACATATTAATTAAGATATCAGGTTCACTTCCCAATTTTCCCGCAATTATAACCTTATTAGAATTTTGAAAATTTTGATAAAATGCACCGCCACCAATTAATCCAAGGAAAATAAGACCTATAAACAATAATTTTTTTAAAGACAATTTTTGGATCAATTGAATCCCATAGTTAAAGACTAATGCTAAAACAGCGGATAGTGCTGCCCCAATAATTAATAAATCATTATTATTATTTTCAATTCCTAATAGGATAAAACTACCTAAACCTCCAGCTCCAATTAATGCTGCTAAGGTTGCAGTTCCGATAATGAAGACAGCTGCAATTCTAATTCCAGATAGAATGACTGGCATCGCTAGTGGAATTTCTAATCTTCTTAACTTTTTCATCCGAGATAACCCTAATGCATCCGCTGCTTCTTCTAGATTCGGATCAATATTCGTTAAACCCGCATAGCTATTTTCAAAAATCGGTAATATTGCATATGCGACTAAGGCAATGATGGCCGGTAAATTTCCAATTCCCACCAGCGGAATTAATAACCCCAATAAAGCTAAGCTAGGAATAGTTTGAATAACGCTCACCAATTGCAATAATCGCTTTGCAGTTTTAGGACGATTCATCACACTAATTGCCAATGGAACTGCTACTATAATCGCAATCAACAACGATATTAACGATAAAACTAAATGTTGTTCCAAAGCCATAGAAATAGCTTCTTTTTGGCTAATAAGAGTATTAAATAATTTTTCCATTAGTACCCTCTTTTCTAATAAAACTAATTAAGTTTTGAATAGTAACTTTAAAAAAATCATTTTCAAGTTTTATCAATACTGGTTCGGTACTAAGTTCAAAATATTCCATTAACTTATCAATTAAATTATCCGCTAATAAGATTCGAGCATCCTTATTATAAGTACCTGGTCTAATTGACTCTTTTTTTAACAAATCAATGATAGTTCTTTTCGATTTTACTTGATTAAAAAATTCATCAATAAAACGATTAGCTGGTTTTTCCACCAATTCTTTAGCATCACCAACTTGTTCGATTTTACCATTATTTAACACTGCAATTTGATCGCCCAATTTTAAGGCTTCTCTAATATCATGGGTAACAAATACAATTGTGGCTTTGTTTTTTTGTTGCAACTCTTTAATTAGCTTTTGTAATTTCTCGCGAGTTAATGGATCAAGAGCACTAAATGGCTCGTCCATTAAGATGATTTTAGGCTTCATTGCCAACGCCCGCGCAATTCCTACTCTTTGACGTTCTCCACCCGATAATTGATCTGGCATTTTATTAGCATAATGTTCTGGGTTCAATCCCACTTCTTGTAATAATGTAGAAACTCGTTGTTTTTTTTCAGTTTTAGAGCTACTAATCATTTCCATTTGGATTGTAATGTTCTCACTCACACTTAAATTTGGAAAAAGCGCAATATTTTGAATTACGTATCCCATCTGTAATCTTAATTGGGTTAAATTAGTCTTTTTCAGTTCAATCCCCGCAACTTTAACGTTCCCACTCGTGGGTTTAATTAAACCATTAATCATCTTTAAAAGAGTTGTTTTACCGCTACCACTAGCTCCAACTAATACAAAAAATTGATTATCCGGTATTTTTAAATTTAAATGTGAAATTGAAGGAAATTGATTTTGTTGGTATTTTTTTTGGACATCTACAAATTCAATCATCGTTTTAGCACACTCCTATTAACCCGAATTATTTATAACAATTTAATTATACACTTTTTACTACCAAGACAAAGTAATCAAATTATTAATCGTTAGTAATATTCCAACAATTTGCTGTCACTCGAGTATCTAATAGCTGAATTTTATTGGGAACTGAATTGATCAAAGTGAATCCTCCCTGTTCAGCAACACGATTACTGCGCCGATTGTTAACTGCAACCCAGATGTAGCAATTTTTCAATTTAAATTCAGTAAATCCAATTTCAACTAATTTTTTTAAAGCTCTTTGCATGATTCCATTACCTACATATTGATTACCTAACCAATAACCAATTTCTCCACTATTTTCTGTTTTATCAAATCGATTAAAACTAATCATTCCAACTACAATATTCTTAAATTCAATAATCAAGTTAAACGAAACTCGATTGCTAGGTTGATTTAAGCTTAACTTGATAAATTCAATCTCATCATCCAAGGTTTGTTCGGCCGCCCATGGTAACCATTGCTTTAAAGTGGTTCTTGATTCATTTACTAAACGATAGATTCTTTTGGCATCTTCGGGTTGATTTGGAATCCTTAATTTTAGTTCATTATCAATGATGTACTCATTCATTTTTTTAACCTCATTTTATGTAAAATAAAAAACATCATATAAAATGATGTTTTTCTAATCTTATCAAAATCAATTTTTAAAGCAATTCATCAATCTTTTGATGTCTTTCTGAATACTGAAGAATATAGATGGCAATAATAATCAATACTGCCCCAGAAATTTCTACAATATTTAAAGTTGCCTTGAACCAGAAAATACTAATAATAAAAGTAATTACCGGTTGAATGGCATCAATTAAACTAATTGCTGATGATGTTGTAAATCTAGTAGCATAAATAATAGTTGGAAATGTAATAATTGTTCCAAAAAAGATAATTCCAGCAATTCCCAGAATACCACCAGTGCTCAAGTGAGGAACCCCCACCCAAACTGGTTGATTTAAATTAAAAGTAAAACTAGCAATTAAAGTTCCCCAACCTAAAATAATTAGTGGTGGATTATCTTTCCCAATTTCTTTTGGTAAAACCACATAGCATGCTGCGGTAACACCAGAAATAATTCCCATTACTAAGGAAATCATTGGAATTGATAACTCATTTAAATTACCCTTGGTTACTGAAAGGAACACTCCTGCTAACGCAATGACAAAGACCAACAAATCAATTTTATTAGGTAATTCCTTCTTAAATAGTAAGGCTCCAACCACAATAAATAGTGGTGCTAAATATTGTAAAATTGTCGCTGTACTGGCACCATTAGCACCACCTTGTTGAATGGCAATGTAGAAACTACCCATATTGGCAGCCAATCCAAACAAACCATAGGCAACTAACCACATAATTGATTTCACGCTCTTAAAAACGTCAAAAATGCGACCTTTATAGATAATTGCACAAAGAGCTAATAAAATAATTCCTGTAAATGTTGTTCTCGCAGATAAGAACCAACCGGCTGGAATATTATTTTCTTGTGATACAAATTGTTGCAGCGTTCCAGAAAATCCCCAAGACGTTGAAGCAAAGATTGCCAAGAGTAATCCTTTTGCCGAATTGCTCATTTTTTTAGTAGAACTCATATTATTTCCTCCTAAATAAGTTACTAATAATATAGTTCTCTTAAGGTAAAATGGCAAACTTTAATGTTACATTTCAAGACATAGACTGTAAATTTTATTATTTATTTTTAAATTGATTAAAAATTAGACTCCCAATTAAACCGATCAATAAAAACGGAATAAAGTCTAAACCAATTTCAAATAATGGAATATAACTTAGTCCCCATCGATTGATTGCTGAAAATGGTTTAAACGATAATAGTACCGGTGGTAAATTATGGATTAAATCCAAAACTGCAGGAATCATAACAATTCCAATGGTTCCTTTATAGATAAAAGTATTCTTACCAATAAAACGATAAAGCATTCCTAACAAAATCAATGATATTGCTAACGGATATAAGAAACTTAAAATTGGAGCTGAATATAAAATTATTTTAGTTAACCCAAAGTTAGCAATTCCAAACGAGATAACAGTTGCAATAATCAAAAATTGTTTATAGCTAATCTTCTTAAAGCGACTACTTAAATCTTGAGATAAAGATGTTAACAATCCAATTGCAGTGGTTAAACAAGCTAACAATGTCAACGCCGCTAGTATTGCAGCTCCTGCAATTCCTGTATAGTGACGCATAATTGCGGTAAAAGCTTGGCCACCATCAGCAGCTACCTTAGTGAAGCTTAAACTACCAGCTCCTAAAGCAATTAAAAATGTATAGATTAGAGCTTCAAACCCCATTGTTAAACTACCAACTTTAGCAATAGCAAGTGATTTTTGTTTAGTTCTTTTTTCAAAAATTTCAATTGCAGTAATAATTGTAATCCCAAAGCTTAGACCAGCTAAGGCATCCATCGTATTATATCCTTCTAAAAATCCAGTAGTAAAAGAACTCATTCCCTTACCAGAAGTTGGCATTAATGGTAAATCACGGATATCATCATATAAACAAAAGGCGATAAAAAATAATAGAATCATTAAAATGATAAATAATGGATTCAAAACTTTTCCAACGTTTCGAGTAACGCTTTGCTCGTTAAATGCTAATAATAAAGTTACTAGAAAGAAAATAAAGGAAAAGATTAATAATGCAATTCCACTAACTCCTTTAGGTAAAAATGGTTGTACTCCCATTGAAAATGTTACCGTAGCCGTTCTGGGTGCTGCAATTAATAAACCCAGTGAGGCATGAGTAAGAACTAAAAATACAATTGCAAAAGGTTTCCCAGCTGGTTCAGCCAAATTGTACATACTTTTACTTTTTGTAATACTTAACGCTAATATTGAAAACAATGGTAAACAAATTGATGATAATAAAAAACCAATGGTAGCTGGAACCCAGTTAGGTCCAGCAGTTTGTCCTAAATTAATCGGAAAAATCAAATTACCGGCACCAAAAAAGAGACCAAATAATAGTGATGCTAATATTAAATACTGTTTGAATCCAATTTTGCTTTTATTTTCCATAACTTCTCTCCTTCAAAATAAAAAAACCTTAGCAACAATTGCTAAGGACGACAGTCGTGGTACCACCTTAATTTTCAATATTTTCACAAATATTGACTCAATAAGTAATGTTAAAAATGATAATTGGTATTAAAAAACGTCCCTAGCTAAAAGCTAAGGACGTTTTACACGTGTTACCACCTATGTTCCCAATTAATAATAAATAAGAAAATAAACCTATAACCAATAAAAAAATCCCTAACTGTCAAACAACAGTTAAGGACGTTTCCACGTGTTACCACCTATATTCCCAATTATTACTAATTGGCTCAAAAAGTATCATTAATAATCATACTTAAATGCGATAATGGGCACACCCAGTAAATACTCAAGCTTCGTATTTACAACTTGTAGACTACTTTCAATTAAATGATGCTATCTTCTCACACCAACCAAAGACTCTCTTTAACAACCAATTTAATTTACTCTTCTACGCTCTGTCTTTTAATTATTGATACTAATTTACATGTTTTAAATTCAATTGTCAACATTTATTTAATAATAGTGTTTGGTGTATTTTTTTCGATGACTAGTAGATTTATATTTTTTTGCACTCGTCTTTTCTGGTGGATTAGGAACCGTCATTGTTCCATCAATAACAGAACGACCATTGGCATAATTAAATGCTAACCCTGGTTGCACATTATACAAATAGCGATCAAAGTGAAGGCTTCCATCTGTACTAATCGCTTGAACCCAAACACCACGGGCCATTAAATCATTACCACGGTAAATCGGAGTAACTTGATAAATAACTTTTTTATTAGCACTTAATGCATCTCTAACACTATCTTCGGTTATTTGCATAATTTTTTGGTTGGAAAATGCCGATTGAGTAAATAAATTCTTGGGATTATCAATTGAACCTTTTTCCCCTTTATTATATTTTCCAGACTGATCTAAGTTAAAGGAAAAAGTATATGCAATTAAGTGGCCCCGGTTAACCGGAAAAACTCGTTCTCCATTTATTTTTTTGGCTTGATTATTCCAACCAGTGGGTTTAAAGATTTGCGATGCTCGTCCCTTTGACTTGCCTAAATTATCCTTAGTCAAATAAGCAGTTGCCGTACCAGCTCGATTATAATTATCTAAATTTGAATACTCAATTTTACTTTGCTGGAAATTGCCATTTGTAATAGTTTCTGGCTGATCATTATTTAATATATCATAGGCTTGATTTCCAGATTGATAATCTTGATTTGCTAAGTTTTGATAAGTATCAGTCTGATTAGGCATTACATTATCTGCTTGCGTACTAATCGGGGTTCCAATCCCCAGTAGAAAAATACTCAAAATCGCTAAATGTTTAGTTATCTTTTTTAAATTATTCATAATCCACCCCTTCATACGAACGTATGTTTCAATTCTACCAATAATTTGCAAAATAAAAAAGCCTTTTTAGACTTTTTATAATTTATGCTTCAAAAACAATTTTACCGTTGCAAAATGTTAATGTATTTTTACCAATAACCGTTTTTCCTATAAATGGAGTATTAGTTCCTTTAGATTTCATTTCTGCTGCAGTTACAATTGATTCATCAGCCAAATTCCACAATGAGAAGTTGGCTAAATTACCAATTTTAATTACATTATTATCGTTTAGATTAAAAATCTGAGTTGGCTTACTACTCATCCAACTGATTAAATTAGCTAAAGTAACCTTTCCTGTTTTAACTAGTTCAGAGTAAAGAACTGGAAAGGCCGTTTCAATCCCGGTAATTCCAAAAGCTGAATGTTCAAAAGAATCGCCTTTATCAGCAATGGTATGCGGAGCATGATCAGTAGCAATCATATCGATAGTTCCATCTAAAAGTCCGTTTAATAATGCTTCTCGATCCGCTTTAGTTCGTAGAGGTGGATTCATCTTATACATAGGATCATTTTGTCTAATCATTAAATCATCTAGAACTAGATGATGAGGCGTAACTTCAGCTGTAACGTTGATTCCATCTTGTTTTGCCCGTCTAATTAATTCTACACTACGAGCTTTTGAGACATGACAGACGTGATAGTGAACACCAGTAGCTCTAGCTAACTCTAAATCGCGAGCTAATTGACTAGTTTCTGCCACATCAACGGCTGCTTTAAGACCGAAACGATCAGCTGCTTCTCCCGGATTAATTACCCCACCATTCATGAGTCGATGATCTTCTACATGGGCTGCCAATGGTAATCCAGTTTCTTTAATTGCCATCATTGCGTCATACATAACCTTAGCACTCTGAATCCCAAAACCATCATTACTAAAACCTATGACCCCAGCTTTTTTAAACGCTTTAAAATCAACCAATTTTTCTGTGGTTTCATCAAAAGTAATCGGACCAAACTGTTCAACGTTAATAATCCCTTTTTTACGATTATCACTAATCATTTTTTTTATTAAATTAATTTTATTAGGAACTGGGGTTACATTTGGCATGGCACAAACCGTAGTATAGCCACCATGAGCAGATGCCGTACTACCAGTTTCAATTGTTTCTTTTTGAGTTTGTCCGGGATCTCTAAAGTGAACATGCACATCTACCAATCCAGGAAGCAAACTTTTACCTTTAGCAAAAATTGTTTTATCAACATCTTCATCAATTTCTGGTTGAATTTTTTGAATCACTCCATCATTAACTAATATATCAGACTCTTTAAAATTTTGTGCTTGAAAAATTTGAGCTTGTTTAATTAGAATTTTCATCTAAATCTCCTTTGAGTTTGAAGCAATCAAACCCTTGCTTTCTAAAATATCAGTTAAAATTGCCATTCTCATATACATTCCATTAGTCATTTGTTTGAAAATTCGGGACTTGTCGGCTTCAACTAAATCAGAATCAATTTCAATTCCACGATTAACTGGTGCAGGATGCATAATAATCGCAGACTTTTTCATTAATTGGTAGCGACTTTTGGTTAGGCCAAATTTTGCATGATAATCAGTCTCATCAAAATCATCCAATTCTTTTCCTAATCTTTCTTTTTGTACTCGAAGAAGCATCATTACATCAACTATTTCAGCAGCCTTTTCAATTGAAATATGTTTACCAAACTTATCAAATTTCTCATCATACCATTGATCTGGACCAGAAAAGTAAACTTCAGCACCTAAGTGATTTAATAATTCCATATTTGAGCGCGCAACTCGCGAATGGTTAAGATCACCTGCAATCACCACTTTAAGTCCTTTAAAGGTTCCAAATTCTTCATAAATAGTCATCATATCAAGCAATGATTGTGAAGGATGTTGGCCGCTACCGTCACCACCATTAACAATGCTGATGTCTAATTTTTGTTTTAGCAACTCTGAATAATACTCATTTTCTGGATGTCTAATTACTGCGAAGTCTAAACCAATTGCTTGAATTGTTTTAATGGTATCAGCTAATGTTTCTCCCTTAGTTAATGAACTAGTTTGATCATTAAATTCTAGAACTTGCATTCCTAAACGTCTTTCAGCCATATCAAAGCTAGTATGAGTTCTAGTACTGTTTTCAAAAAACAGGTTCATTGCAAAAACTGGTCTGGTTAACTTAATCTTTTTCCCGGCTTTAAAAGCTTGGGCTAACTTAATTTTATGTAGAACTTCTGCTTCACTCATATTTTCAACTGTAACTAGATTATTACTCATCGACATTGCACTTCTCCTTTTTTATTAAAAGCAAAAAAATAAACTTATAATAAAAGACATGCTAAAAATTAACTTAGCATGCCTAAAGAAGTTTTTAAACACTCGGTTAACTTTTTAATCTCTCTGGATTAAATTAAAGCACTCTTTTATTTGTATATACTTTATTAAAAAGTTTGTTAAAAGTCAACCAAAATCTTTTATTTGACAAACATTGTGAATTTATATAACATTTAATCAATCTCAACTTGGTTCAGAGAGGCCAACAGATTATAACTAACTTAAAATTAATGCCACGATTATAATCATACCTTCTCTGAATGTATTTTTATAATCGTGGTTTTTTTGTAAGGAGAAATGTATGTCTAAAATTTCAATTTCCGCATCAATTTCCCATGAACAATTTGAACATCCTTTTATTAATGCAGCGGGAGTTTTTGACGAAACCGCTAAAGATATGGATGAAGTCCTTAATTCTGAAGCTGGAGGAGTCACTACTAAAAGTGCTACTTTAGAACCTCGCCCAGGAAATCCTTTGCCACGGTACTACAATACTGAATTTGGTAGTATTAACTCCATGGGACTACCCAATCAGGGATTAGAATATTATCTTGACTATATTAAAAACTCCAAAACTAATAAGCCAATTGATCTTTCTATCTCTGGAACTTCCATGGAAGATAATTTAAAAGCTTTAAAAATTGTCCAAGCAAGTTCATTTGAAGGTCTATGTGAGCTAAATCTTTCTTGTCCAAATGTGGTTGGAAAACCCCAAATTGCCTATGATTATGATGCAATTAAAGAAACATTAGATGCTGTATTTTCCTTTTATACTAAGCCATTAGGAGTAAAATTACCGCCCTATTTCGATCTACAACAATATGATGCAGTTGCTAAAATCTTAAATCAGTATACACTAACCTATATCAATACCATTAATAGTGTTGGTAACGGTTTAATTATCGACCCTGAAACTGAATCAGTTGTAATTAAACCTAAAGGTGGCTTTGGAGGAATTGGCGGCAGCTACGTAAAACCAGTTGCATTAGCAAATGTTCGAGCCTTTCGTCAAAGATTAAAGCCAGAAATAAAAATTATTGGAACTGGTGGAGTTAACAATGGATTGGATGCCTTTGAATTAATTCTTTGCGGTGCAGATTTAGTTGAAGTTGGAACTGCCCTTGCTAAAGAAGGTCCTCAAATATTTGAAAGATTAAATAATGAATTAACTCAGATTATGAAAGAAAAAGGCTATCAAAATTTATCAGATTTCCGTGGAAAACTAAAAGAATATCAAGGTTAATTTTAAAACAACAAACAAAAAAAGCGAATTCAAATGAATTCGCTTTTTTATTTATTATTTTTATTTAAAATCTGAAACGTAACGATCTGCACCGTTGAAGTTCTTGTAGTGTAACCAAGTGTGACCATCAGCTTGAACAGTACCATCAAATACGATTGCATCGTAGTTAGTAATTTGACCAGTTACGTTACCGTTTAGGCTTGCTGAACTACGAACGTTACGAGTAGTAGTTGGTACAAAAACGCCACCAGCTTGAACTGAACTTAAGTCAGCAATCCATGAATCGTTTTCAGTATCGTGTAACCAAGTGTATCCATCAGCAACCATAGTCTTGTCATAGTTTACTACTGAACCAGCAGCTAATTGATGAGTAACTTTGGCATTTAATGAGCCATTTTCACGTACATTTTGACCTTCAGAAAGTGTGTAAGTTTTAGTTGAAGTTGCGTTAGATGCTTCTGAAGCAGGTGCAACTGCAGCACTTGAAGTAACGTCTTGTGCAGGTGCATCAGTTGCTACATCATCACTTGAAACAGATGATTGTGATTGTACATCGGTTGCTACAGCATCGCTTTGAGCATCATCGGCTGCAGCTGAAACGGCTTGTTGTGAATTGTCACTAGCTGATTCGGCTGTGTAGTCAGTTGATGCAACGCTACCAGTTGATTCTTGTGCAGGTGCTGAATAGTCAGAAGTTGCTTCTGATTGTTGTCCAGCTTGTTCACTTGCAGCTGAAACTGGTGCTTGAGCAACTGGAGTTGATGTTGCAGTACCATTTACTCGACCATAAGAAACTGGTCCACCAAAGTATGAAATTGAATCGTTGTTAGTAACACCATTAAGTTGTGAGTCAAGCATTTGACCATTACCAAGGTAAATACCAACGTGATCTGATCCACCTACACCGAAGAATACTAAGTCACCAGCTTGAGCTTGTGATTCGTCAATTCTTTGAGTTGCAGAGTATTGTGCACCTGAAGTACGAGGTAAACTAATACCATCTTCTGCAAAGGCTTGTTGAACAAAAGCTGAACAATCAAATCCACCATAAGAATAAGGAGTACCAACATATTTTGTACCATTTGAGATGGCATCAGCTTGAACTGGATTACTTGTTGAAATAAATCCACCAGCTACCATAACTGTAGCAATTCCTGCAAACATCCATTTCTTACCAGCTTTAAACATCTTATAATGTACTTTTTCGTTCTTCATAGAATGATTCTCCTCTTTGAAATTTATTTATTAGTTTTATTTTTTTAATTTAATTTACTCTTTAGATATTAACATCTATATTTGCCTTTATGTTCAAATTGCATGACTCTTAACTTAATTGTCATTTACGTTAATCTAATTGAAACATAACTGTAACATTAAGATTAGAATCACAAACTATTTATTGATAAATAACGATTGCTTGATATGGATCCAATTCTCTATATTCTCGACTTGAGTAGTCATCGTAGTTATTAAGTAAAACTTTACCCTCAACTTTTTCTGGCAGTTTGCTTACTTTATCACATAAATTAACCCAAACCAATAATTCATGATCGTCTAATTCACGTTTATATGCAATTATATTTTCAGGAACATCGTTAATTTCACTTAAGTTCCCATTAATTAAAATATTTTGATGTTCTTTTCTGACAGAAATCATTTGACGGTAAAAATTCAACGTTGATTCTGGATCGGTTTGTTCATCAGCAACATTAATTCCAACTCGATCATTACCTAGTTCAATCCAAGGATTTCCAGTTGTAAAGCCTGCTTTTTCGCTGCCATTCCACTGCATTGGAGTTCTTGCATTGTCTCTTGATTCAAAATTAATCATTTTTAATGCTTGTTCTTTTGAACAACCATTATCTAACATAATTTGATAATTTTTCATCGTATTAATATCTTTAAATTTTGAAATATTATCAAATTGTGTGTTTTTCATTCCTAATTCTTGTCCTTGATAAACAAAAGGATCTCCTGGTAAGAAAAAGTACATGGTGGCTAGTGCTTTTGCAGCAGTTGCTGTTTGATCTGATTTATTTTTAATTAATTTACTTAAAACTCGTGGTTGATCATGATTTTCTAACACGGTTGCCAACCAGCCGTCGGTTCCTTGTAACTCCATTTGCGTTTCAAAAAGTAGTTTTCTTAACTCAGGAATTGTCCAATCGCGTTGACCTCTAAACCATTCATCAATATCTTCCACTTCAATATTCATATAACCAAAGTCAAACACCATTGAAAAACTACCATTTTTTCCAACCATTTTCTTAGTTTCAGCTGGAGTTAACCCGTATGCTTCTCCCACGGTTACTGCATTATACTTTTCAAAAGTTTCGTGTTTTAGTTCATCCAAAAACACTTCTAAACCGGGACGATTTTGTCCCTTATGAATAACTGAAACCAAACCATCATTTGCATCCGCCGGTAGTGATTTCCAATCTTGATCTTTTTTCAAAAAGTTAATCGCATCTACTCTAAAACCGGCAACTCCCTTTTCCAACCACCAGTTAATCATTTTATAAATTACTTTTCGTAGTTTAGGGTTTTCCCAGTTTAAATCAGGTTGGTACTTAGAAAATGAATTGAAATAAAAATTACCAGGTTCATTGGGAACTGGTTCCCAAGTAGATCCACCAAAAATTGATCTCCAGTTATTGGGCTTTTTACCATCTTTGGTTTTCTTGAAATAATAAAAGTCACGATATGGACTTTCAGGATTACTGATAGCTTCTTTAAACCATGGATGCTGATCAGACGTATGATTTACCACTAGATCCATTATTATTTTGATATCACGTTTTTGGGCCTCTTCCATCAATTCATCAAAATCAGCCATTGTTCCAAAAATAGGATCAATTGCTTGATAGTCTGAAATATCATATCCCATGTCAACCATCGGTGATTTATAGATTGGTGAAAGCCAAATTGCTGTAATTCCTAAATCTTTAATATAGTCCAAACGGGAAATTATTCCTTGTAAATCACCAATCCCATCTCCATTGCTGTCTTGAAATGAACGTGGATAAATTTGATAAAATATCTCGTTTTTCCACCATAGTTTATCTTTTTCCATATAATCTTTTATCCCTTCTTTTGATTATTTTAATTTGATTAAGCTAGCAATAATTCCACCAATCAGCATACTTACCCCACTAATTAGTATCATCATTGGCATTGAACCATTTACTAACGGCAATATCACTACACTTAGAATTGATGCAACAATTTGGGGGATACATAGTTGAATGTTAAATAAGCCTAAATAAGTGCCAATATATTCTTCTGAAATTGAATCAGACACCATTGTTAGTGGATAAACCAACAGTCCTGCCCATCCAACTCCAACCATCACAAATGCTAATCCAGTTAGTAAAACGGTATGTGATAAAAATACTACAATAAAACCAATTCCCCCAATTAACATACTAGCTGATAATACCTTAACATAATGTTTCTTTTTCACCTTCGTCAACATTAAGGAAACCACCACTGCTGATAAAGCGTACAGTGCTGAAAATACCCCAAATAAGTTAGCACCTTTTTGATACCCAATACTTTTGGGATCAATAGAATTATAAATATTAGCAGAAATCGCTCCTGATCCATATATCCATAAATAACCAAAAGCTAAAAATGCAAAAAAATTAACCAATCCAACTAGCCAAAATACCTTGGGGGCTTCTTTCAACAAATTAACCATACTTTTAGTATTTTCATTTTCAGTAATCCCATGATAACTTCGAAATTGATCTGGTGAAAATTCTTTAATGAGCAAGATAGTAACTAAACTACATGTCGCAATTGCTGCAGCTGCTATGTAAAATGCAAATAAAACTGAATCGGGAACTACTCCTTTAGGGGCTGTATTAGAAACCCCTAAAGCCGTCAAAATAAAAGGTGCCATTGCTGCGATTACAGAACCAATATTTGCTAACAAACTTTGAATTGAATAAGCCTTCCCTTTTTGATCAGAATTAACCATATCCCCGACTAGCATCTTATAAGGTTGAATACAAACATTAGAAGCCAGCATAAATACGCCAACAATTAAAGATGCAACTATCACTGCGGTGGAACTCGTCCAACCAAAACTGCCGGAATTAGGCAACAAAATTAAAGTAATCATTGTAAAAATGGTTCCTACAATTAAATACGGCATTCGTCTACCACCCAACTGCGGTATCCAAGTTTTATCAGAATATTTTCCAATAATTGGTTGCATCACTAAACCCGTTAGCGGTGGGATAATAAAAATCATTCCCAATAATTCCGGTTTAGCTCCAATGGTTTGAAATAGTCGGCCTAATTGTGAACTTTCTAAGCCAAAAGCCATTTGAGTTCCCAAAATTCCAAAGCTTAAATAAAATAAAAAGCCATTGCTTACTTTGGGGACACTATTTTTTGTATTTTTCATCTAATATACAACCCTCCTAATTTCAAAAGTAATTAAAATATGTTTCATTATAACAACTATCAATTTCAACTAATAGTATCGTAGATAGAAAAAAGCAGGCACTAGGCCTGCTTTCAACTTATTATTATTTTTCTAATTCTTTATTTAACTTTTCTGCTAAATCTTCAAAACCTGGTTTTCCAAGCAAAGCAAACATATTTTTCTTATATGCTTCAACTCCGGGTTGATTAAATGGATTAATTCCATTTAAGTAACCAGAAATCCCTACTGCAATTTCAAAGAAGTAAATTAAGTAACCTAAACTAAATTCAGATTCATCTGGAACTTCAACAGTTAGCACTGGAACGCCACCATCGTTATGAGCTAAAACAACTCCTTCATAGGCTTTGTCATTAACTTCATTCATTGATTGACCTTTTAGATAATTTAATCCATCAAGATTTTCGTCATCCATGGGAATGTCAACGTTATATGGTGGTTGTTTTACCTTGATTACGGTTTCAAATAAATTACGTAATCCTTCTTGAATGTATTGTCCTAATGAATGCAAATCAGTACTGAAGTTTGCAGATGATGGGTAAATTCCCTTTTGGTCTTTACCTTCTGATTCTCCCATTAACTGTTTCCACCATTCAGAAAACATTCTAAGGTTAGGTTCATAGTTTTCGCACAATTCAGTTACATAACCCTTACGGTAAAGGATATTTCTGATTGCAGCATAACGATATGCATCATTTTTACTTAAATCAGGATCAACGTAATCATTAGCAGCTTGTTCAGCCCCCTTCATCAATTGATCTAAGTCAGCACCAGTAGCAGCAATTGGTAATAATCCAACAGGAGTTAATACTGAGAATCGACCACCAACCCCATCAGGGATAATAAAGGTTTCATAGCCAGCTGCATCCGCTTCCTTACGAAGAGCACCATGTTTAGCATCAGTGGTGGCATAAATTCTGTGCGCAGCTTCTGCTTCACCATATTTTTGGATTAATTTCTCTTTTAGAATTCTAAAGGCAATGGATGGTTCTGTAGTCGTTCCTGATTTAGAAATGACATTAACAGAGAAGTCGCGATCGCCAATAAAGTCTTGTAATTCACGTAAATACGATGCACTTAGTGAATTACCAGCAAAGAACACTTGAACTCCACGACGGTCATCTTTTGACTTAGAATTGTAAAAAGATCCGTTTAAGAAGTCAACTGCCATCTTAGCTCCTAGATATGATCCACCAATTCCAATTACAACTAATACTTCAGAATCACTTTGAATTTTAGTAGCTGCTTTTTTGATTCTATCAAATTCAGCTTTATCAAAGTCGCTTGGTAAATTAATCCAGTCACGAAAATCAGCTCCTGCCCCAGTACCTTGACGCAATTGTTCATTTGCTGCTGTTACCAAAGCTTGCATTTCTGGAACTTCATTATCGTTTATAAATTTACTTATTTTTGAATCATCAAAATTAATGTATGACATATAAATTTATCCCCTTTAAATTAGATATTAGCTGCTTCATCAATTGCTTTTTGGGCAAGCACAAAATCACCATATGTTGCAGAACCATTATGTGGAATTTCTGGTCTAGTAATGTATTTTTCAAGTGAACCAACGTTTAAGTAGTTGTTAAATAGAAGTGTAAATTGAGCTCTAACCTTGTCAACGAATTCTGGAGTACATACTCCCCCACCTAAAACAATTTTGTTAGGACGGAAAGTAACCGTTAAATCAACCACTGCTTGAGCAACGTAGTAAGCTACAATATCCCATTTAGGATCACCCACGGGGGTTTTGATTCCTTCTACTCCATCTCTAGCTTCAAAAGTAGGACCAGAAGCAAGACCTTCTAAACAATCACCATGCCATGGACAAGTACCTTTAAAGTCCATATCATCACGATGTCTTCTAACCTTAATATGACCAAATTCGGGAGTTCCCGCTACTCCTAAGAAATCTCCGTTAATCACAGCTCCCATACCAATACCGGTACCAATAGTCATGTAACTAACTGATTTAATGTTCTCGTCATTTTTCTTAGCAACCACGTATTCACCATATGCAGAACCGTTAACATCAGTTGTCCAGTACATAGGAACATCAAAGTTTTCTTTCATTTTTCCAAGAAAGTCAATGTTACTCCAACCTTTTTTGGGAGTCTTGATAATCCATCCATATGTTTCAGAATTTTTATCAACATCAATTGGGCCAAAAGAAGCGATTCCAAAAGCATCAATATGATCAAATTTTTTGAAATATTTAATTGTTCTAGCTAACGTTTCGTCTGGAGTAGTTGTTGGAAATTGTGTTTGGTCAATTACATTAAAATTCTCGTCTCCTACCGCACAAACAAACTTAGTTCCACCAGCTTCAATGCTTCCATATAACATAATCTTATCCTCCTAAGATTTACCATTAATTTTATGGCTTAATTATAGGTCTCTAAAAATACAATTGCAACAAATTTGTAAGCGATTTCACATTATTAATAAATTCTTAGATAAACTGACTAATTAAATTATTTTTGCAATTTAAACCAAAGTCCCTTAAATGGACTGTTTTTTAAATACTCGCGATCCACTGGGAAGTCAATTGGAGTTTTAAATTGCTCTTTTTCAATGAATTTATGTTTTGAATTAGTGATTGCAGTTTGGATTCCATTACGGAAATCCTTTAAATTAACGGCATTTGTTTGTGTAGTCACAAATAAATCTGCTTGAGCACTAGCTAATCCAAAAACATTAGTTAAGAATTTAGTTAAGTCTTTTCTAATATTAAAGTTACCTTTTTTACTTCTCATAAAGGTTGGCAAATTAATCGTAATTAAATCAAAATGTAAGTTATGCTTGGTTGCATAGTCTAAAAAGCCATTAATATCCATGCTTCTTACTTTTTGACTTTCCATTTCAACGTCATTTGCAACCAATTCTTGTACTAAATCAGACTTGGCACGCTTACTTTGATCAACGTTTTCAGTTTGATTACTTCCACCAGTAATTGAAGCACTAACCACTCCCGTTTGATCATACAATAAGTTTAGAACTAACTTTAAATTTGAATTTTTCTTAACTTGTTTTCTTACATCTCTAAAAATTAAGTCTAATCCAGTTTTACTTGCTCCATTTAAATGAACGGGATATGTCGTTCCATCTTCAATTATTTCCTTAAATTCTTGAGCATCTGGGGCTAAATCAAAGATTGGCTTAACGCTACTATTACCTTCAAAGCGCTTAATTTCGTAGATATTTTGATAGGTTTCTAAGCCCTTGGCAATTGCAGGCAAAATAAGATTTCTTTGTTGATAGATCCCTTCATTTTCCCAACTAATTACAATTTCACCACCATAATTATCAATGTTAATTCCACCTAAGCCATCACCTTGACCATTAAATAGACGATAAGCATTTGTTTGTTCGGCAATTGAAGTTAAACGTTGGTTAAAAGCTCGTTTAAAAATTCTAGTAAAGAAGTTTTCATTAATTTCTTGGTTTTCTTTTCTACTTAAAATCCAACCATAACCATTACCTTCTTTAGCTAAATATGCACTAGCTACAAAATGGCCACTTTTAATTAAAGCTACCCATTCACCGTTGTTTGTGAAATCTGTTTCGTTAGCAAAGTCCTTCAAACTAATTTGGGGATATCCACCTTCGAATTTACTTGCTGCCGACCCAGTTATTTCTATTTCTCGCATAATTTCTCCTTTAATAATAAAATCCTATCCCTATTGTAACTGTAATCAAAGATAATATATAGTAGAAATATAATTCAAATGTTATAATTGAACGATAATTTTAGGTGAGGTGTATTCATGTATAAATATTTAGTATTCTTTGATTTAGATTCAACCCTTTTCGACGCCGATTCAAAAGTTAACGATGAAGTTGCTGATGCTCTAGATCAGATTCGAGATAACGGTGGTTTACCCATCATTGCAACGGGTAGAACATTATATGAAATTCCTGACACAATTGCTAAAACAAAAATCAACACACTTGTAATTTCAAACGGTGCTTATGGAATTCAAAATGGAAAAAAACTCTTTCACGATGTCATTGAACCGCAAACAATTGATCAATTAGACGAATTTGCCAAGGAAAATGGAAATTCAATTACCGTATTAAATCAAAAAGGTAAAGGATCATCTCGTCATGATGACTTATTAATTAAGGCTTGTGATTTAGTACATGCTCCCATTCCACCAGTGGTTTCAAAATCATACTGGTATGACAATCCTATCGACATGATGTTTGTAACCAACACTAATTTAGATGATAAATATCAAGAAAAATTTGGTGACAAACTGTCCTTTTTCAGAAATTCTCCCTTTAGTATTGATATTGTGGCGCATAACGTTTCCAAAGCAACCGGAATTAAACAATTAATCGATGCTGCTGGATACCAAGGAATTCCCACCTATGCTTTTGGGGATGGAAACAATGATATTCCGATGCTGGATTTTGTTGACCACGCAGTTGCAATGGGGAACGGAAAGCCCAACGTTAAAGATCATGCTGAATTCGTTACGACTGCTAATACTGATTCAGGAATCGTTAATGGACTTAAACATTTTAATTTAATTTAATTAACATTTATGGTATACTACGTTGTACCTTTCGGGGCTGTTATGGATTCGACGGGTATGGTTCGAGCTTGAACTGCATTTCGTACTGCGATGCGTTAAATCGTCCAGTTTAATTATAACTGCAAAAAATAATAACAATTCTTACGCCTTAGCTGCCTAAAAAGTAGTCGACGTAGATCCAGCTAATCTCGTCCATGGGTTATCCTGGGTCCTAAATTAAGTGGACTTACGCATTTTGCTCCCATCTGAAGTAAAGTGAAGAGACTAATCAGATTAGCTAATCATATAAGCCTTGGTTAATGGCGTCATGACTGGTGAATTTTAAATAATCGACCTATAAATGTAGAGGTTCAGGTGGCGACATATTCGGACGCGGGTTCAAATCCCGCCAGCTCCATTTATAGTTATAGCTGGTTATAATAAGCCCGTTATATCAACGTTTTAAACACTATTAAAATTCATCGATTATAATAGATTAGCATTAGTTAGCAAAAAAATCGGTGGAAATTCTGTGGATTTTTCATCATTTATAAAATTTTTTATAAAAATAGTCGGTGGATTTTTGAGAGATATCTTTAATTAGATGTCTCTTTTTTTATAAAAAAAGCGCTAAAACTAGCGCTCATTTTTCATTTTAATTTTTTGGCCATCTTAACCACTGGAGCTCCATCCTCATAATACGGACCATCCGTAACTTGATATCCACATTTTTCGTAAAATACTTGAGCCGTCAATTCACCATGAATCTCTCCAGAAATCATCCCATTTTCAAGTGCCCATTGTTCGGCTGCTTCTAAAAGCTTTTGACCGAAACCTTGCCCTCGATATTCTTTTCGAGTACAAATCCTACCAAACCGAATTACTCGGTTTTTTTGAGGCTCTAATCTTAACGTTGCAATTGGAAAATTAGGCTCTAAAAATAGCACCCCATAAATTCTTTGATCTGTATCTTTTTTATCGAATTCCACGTTTGCATCAATTCCACGCTCCTCAACAAAAATTGCTTGTCTTAAAGCATAAGCTGCAGCTCGATTAACAATTTCATTAGAAAAAATTATTTTCATAGTTGTTCCCTCACTTTAATTAAGTTCATTAAAAGAAAAATCCACCAACAAATTGTTAGTGGATTTTTAATATTTAAAATATTGGTTTAGTTAAATACCATTCCACCATCAATTAATAATGATTGTCCGGTCATGTAATCTGAATCTGGACTAGCTAAATATGAAACACATCCAGCTACATCTTCAGGTTGTGAAAGACGTTTCAAAGCAATGTCCTTTGAGAATTGTTCCATTCCCCATTCAAAAGGTTTACCAGCTTTATCAGCAACCTTTTGAGCAATATCTTCCATCATTGGAGTAACAACAATTCCAGGACAGTATGCGTTAACAGTAATTCCAAAATCAGCTAATTCACGAGCAGTGGTTTCCGTAATCCCACGAATAGCAAACTTAGTGGATCCATATACTGTAAGGTTAGGATTACCAGTCATACCTGCTTGAGAAGAAGCATTAATAATCTTACCACCATGACCAAGTTCTTTAAATTTAGCAGATGCAGCTTGGATTCCCCAAATTGTTCCACCAACATTAATTTTTTCAGCACTTTCCAATACTTCTGGAGTAACATCTGCAATTGGTGTTGTTGGTGCAACACCAGCATTATTAACCATTACATTGAAATCTCCAAAATGTTTAGCAGCTTGATCAACTGCTGCAAATACAGCATCACGATCTGCAACATCCGCAGTAATAACTAAAGCATCCCCATTATCTTTTTTAATTTCATCTGCAATTTTTTCAATCTTAGCAGCAGTTCTACCAACTAAAGCAACGGCAAAACCATCTTTATGTAAACGTTTAGCAATTGCAGCACCAATTCCTTGACCTGCACCAGTAACTAAAGCAACTTTTTTCATAGTAATAACCTCCTTCATATTTAACAATGTCATTATACCATATTTTGGTAAAAATCCTTCCGATTGCTCAATAATAAACAAAAAAAGTCATTAGTAATTAACTAATGGCTTTTAGGTACAGTGATATATAATCAAATCAATAGGATCGAGGCCCCTATTGGCTACATAACGTACCCAGTTATGTATTAAACGTGTGCTTAAGAATAAGAAAATTACTGATGTTATAATTTAAAACTTATTATTACTTGATACATTAAACAATAGTACAACATATGTCAACTAAACATTTTAATAATGTACAAAAATAATTATATACCGAATATTAATAAGTTAATTTATTACGCAATAAATTAATTTTATTACACTGATATTTCAATAGTTATTCACATAAATAAAATATGTTAATAATTTAGTGAACCTGCAAAAAAATTTTATTTTATCACTTTTTATCTATTTTCACTCCCCTTCAATTCGCTTTGTTATAATATCAATAGAGAGGTGGTGTTTATTATGAAAGCAACTGTAACTCTAAGAAATGAATCACAAACCGAAATCAAAAACATTAAGTCAATTGAATACCCAGTTCAAGGCTCAAATAAAATTGTCATTGACTTTACTGAATTCTCACTATATGAAGCTGATGGCGATGTAAAATTTATTGGCGATTCTATTTTCGTAGTTCGTCCTCAAGATATTTTATCCGTAAACTTCACTAAATAAAAATGTATTTCAGTAAATTAATTTGAGATTCAGTTATTTTAGTATTAAAATTAAATCACTACATAAGGAGGTTTTCACTATGTCAAAATTACAAAATGCCAAAGATATTCTAAAAGGAAAAAATGAAAAAATTTGGGGTAAATTAACTGGAGATCAAAAACAGCAAGCCAAAGGAATTTTTGATCAACTAAAAGGAAATTTAAAAAACACGTTTGAAGACGGTCAATCATTGGTAAAAGATGGCAGTAAAAAAATCACTAAGGAAACCAAGTCATTTTATAAAGAGGCCAAAGATCAAACTATTAATGCCGGTAACAAAGTTAAGAATAAAATAAAGAAAAATAATTAAGGAGAATCCCTAATGTTTAAAGCTTATGGAGAATTTTGGAACAACCTATTTAATTTCAGTGGTACTTCCTCACGCTCACAATACTGGTGGCCTATTATTATTAACTATATAATTGGTGGAATTATCGTAAACTATATTTCTACTGCAAATGGATATTCAATTGATACAATTTATACGTTCAGTGATTTGACTGTCAATACAGTTGCAAAAACAATTGCCTTTCTAGTTTGGTTAGGTACTTTATCATTGAAATTCCGTCGTTTACACGATTCTGATCACTCTGGTGGTTGGGTTCTAATTTCATTTTTACCATTTATTGGTACGATTTGGTTCTTTATCCTAATGATTCTTCCCACTAGAAGAAATCGTTGGACTTATTAATCCCACTTAATTGGATTCGACTGAGGCATTTGCTCAGTCGTTTTTTATTATCCTAATAAAATTCCAACATCCAAAAGTAAGCTTGACTTTTTTATTTTTTTAAATTATGATAAATCTCAAATAAAACATAACGACTGAGCGTAGAAAAGTAAGTTTATTGCTGATTTTAAGAAAGCCTCTGTTTGATGAGATGAGGTAATCAGTCTAAATCGAAAATCATCTACAAGTTTCAGATATGAATTAACTAATATCTGATGGGTTTGCCCATTATAGCAAGCGAGTATCGTTGATTAATCAATCGTACTCTTAGAGCCAATTACTTAAATTGGAAATATGGGTGGTAACACGCTGAAGCGTCCCTAACTGTTTTTGACAGTTAGAGATGCTTTTTTATTTCCTATATTTTTTTGCGCAAAAATTTAGTAAATGGAAATTTGGGTGGTAACACGTGTAAAACGTCCCTAACTGTATTAATACAGTCAGGGACGTTTTTTTATACCACCAATTGTTATAAAACAAAGTTTATGTTTTATTAAAAATTTAAGGAGTAATTTTATGAAATTAAAAATGAAATCTAATTTCAAACAGCATTTATTATTATCATCACTATTATTCGGTTTGTTTTTTGGCGCTGGAAACTTAATTTTTCCAATTCACCTAGGCCAAATAAGCGGAGAAAATTGGTTACCAGCAGCATTGGGTTTTGTTCTTTCGGCAGTACTACTACCATTGGGATCTATTTTAGCTTTAAGTATTACCAAAAGTAAAAGTATGTATGACTTAGCACTACCTGTAGGAACCACATTCTCATTACTTTTTTTAATTTTTGCTCATGCTTCTATGGGTTTATTTATTGGTTCTCCAAGATTGGCAACCGTTTCTTTCACAATGGGAGTGAAACCATTTTTACCAAATAATAGTTGGGTTCACCCTGCTCTATTCATTTTTTCGGCCCTCTTTTTTAGCTTAATCGTTTACTTAGCCTATAACCAAAACAGCATTATTAATAGCGTCGGAAAATTTCTAAATCCTTTATTTATCATTTTATTATTTTCTCTCTTCTTTATTGCATTTTGTTTACAAGGAGATTTAACTAAACTACCTTCCATCCCAGTAGCTGGAAAAGGAACTGGTTCATTTATAAATGGATTCTTAGAAGGCTATAATACAATGGATGCATTAGCAGGACTTGGTTTTGGGGTCACCATCATTACCGCATTAAAAGTATTTGTAAAAGATGAGAAGAAACATGCTTGGTCAGTTGCAAAAGTTGGCTTTTCTGCTTTAGGATTGGAAGCATTAATTTACGTTCTTTTAATTGCACTGGGAGTTGCTAGTCTAAGCTATACCAAAATAAGCACAGATGGTGGAACTGCTTTTACAATCATAATGAACCACTATACTGGTGCTTTTGGAGCTGCTGTTTTAGCAGTATTAACCTTTCTTGCTTGTGTAACAACTGCTCTAGGAGTTTTACAATCGTTTTCTCAAGACTTAGGTAATCGCTTTCCCAAAATTGGTTATCACAAGTTTTTAGTATTCTCAAACTTAATTGCTTTTGGTTTAGCTAACCTTGGTTTAGACCAGATCATCTTATTTTCTTTACCCGTATTGGTTTTCTTATATCCCCTCGCAATTACTTTGATACTGTTAGCACTTTGCTGCAAAGTTATCGGTAAAAATAAAATCATATATCGAGTAACCATGACTTTAGTTTTAATTCCAGCAACACTCGATATGTTCCATTCCTTACCACCTATGCTTCATGCGCCATTTACAGCTTTAGACAAATGGTGCGTAACAAACATTCCACTCTTTAGTATGAGTTTAGACTTCATTCCATTTATGCTGACTGGATTTATAGGAAGTGTTATATACGTTAAATTGTTTCAAAAAAAATAAAATAACCGTCAAAAAAAGCTAAAAATTAGTTCTCACTAATTTTTAGCTTTTTATTTTAACTTATATAAAACATATTCAACTTGATTGCCTTGCGAAAATTGAGCATGATGTGCTCGAATCTCATAAGAATCATTTAGCGCGTTGATTCCTCTTTTATAAACATGTTTTTTAAATGAATTTTTGATCTGGTAATCTAAATTATTATTAGTAGTTGCATCCACCACAATTACCACCCACTGCGTTTTTTTCTTTTCAATTGCGGCGGCAGCATCGTCTAGCATTTGTGGATATTTTTTATACGGAATATTATTTCGTTCAAAGAAACGCACATTTGGATATGCTCCAGAAGTAGTATAAAAACCATTCTCTAAAAATCCAAATGTTAGCAACGTTGGTCGACCGTCACTTTCGTTCTTCATTATTTTACCAAACTTAATTTGAGCTGATTCTTGTACTTTTTTACCACCATGATTAGTAATTGCTGGATTATTTGGGAAAAGTTTAGAATATTGTAAATTTTGATTAACCGAAATCGTCATAAATATCGAACCTAAAATCAACAATATGGTCGTTAATAATCCGGCATGAAGACTCTTTAACATTCCCTTTTTATTAAGTGCCACGACCAATAATAGATATGCTAAAACTAAGTAAGGAAAATAAGCTAGTAAATAATAGGCACCAAAAGTTCCACCAATCACGGCTAAAATTGCATTAGTCAACATCATCGCAACTATTACTTTAAAAGTTGCTTTGTTGTTAATTACTCTCCGGTTACAGTACAGCGTAAAGATAGCGACTAAGACCAGACCAGTAATTACCGGATTACTAGTTACCAAGAACTGAATATAGGTGGAAATCGAATTAATTAATCGCGTCAATCCATTACCGTTAACTGAACCATACATAAAAATATTAGTATAAAAGTAAACGTCAAAAAATTGTTGCAATCCATTTTCAATCCAAAAATAAATTAACCAAGGCACCGTAGCCAAAATAAACCCACTCAAGCTACTCCAAAATAATTTAGCAATCGCTGGAAACCGTCGTTGATAAAGATAGATTCCAAAAATGATTAAATAAAAGGCAATCCAAGATCCCAATAAAGTATATTTAGAAAAGAATACCACTCCAACTAGGAATCCTTGAATAAACCAATCTAATTTACTAATTTCAAAATTCTGTCGCCCACTTTTTAGGGTTAAATAAATCAAACTTAAGATTGCTGGAAATACGAAAAACTCAACAGTTGCTCCATATGTATAAAAAGGTTGCATGAATACGAAAACGGGAACAAATAATGAAACTCCAAAAGCTAAGTAATCTTGTAAATATAGCCTAGCAATCTTATAAGTCAACCAGATTATTAAAGTTAAAATCAATATTTCAAAAACGGCCGAACCGATGAATGTTTCAAACGAAATCTTAGAAGCCAACCCATAGATTAAATATACATAGGGTCCCTTTTGCTCAAATAAATCTTTGTAGGGAACAATCCCATGCATCATGGATTTTCCCACGGTCATATAATTATTGTTATCACCCGAATAATTAAATTCATACATCGGCGAACTATATGACAACAAACCAATTAAGATTACACTGATTAATAAAAACAGACTCACTATAATCCAATTACTACTTTTACTTAATTTTTTCATTATCTTTTATCAATCCTTATTTTTTTCAAATAAAAATGGAATTTTCTTTTGTGAAAACTCCAGTTCTATTTTGGTGAATATTTATTTTTAATTATAAACTATCTTCTCCAGGTACAAAATAAAATTTACATTAAACTAAAGTGAAGATTTAGTTATTTTCTAGATACTTCTATTTCGCACTAATTTTAATAATGGTTTACAAATAATTGGTACTAAAACTCCCGCTAAAATCGTTTCAGGAATTCCATTCGTTAATACTACCGCTAGTAAAAATTTAGTCAATAAAGTAGGATCAGATACTCCATACGCATGTGCAACAGCCGGCGTCTGATAAAAGATATCAATCAATCCCAATACCATTGCGGTATTTAAAATACTGGCAACCATTGCTGTAAGTGACATCGCAAAAATTGGTTTTAGTTTAGTTTTAAAAAGACAGTAAAACAAATATCCAGCAATCAAACCCACCAAGATTCTAGGAAGAATCGAGATTAGTGGATTCGTAAATACGATTGGTTGAACTGGACTAGTTGGAGCAACAAACGCTCTAATAAAAGAAATTAATCCCCAAACACCACCTAAAACTGCTCCATCAACTGGTCCTAAAATAATTGCGGCAATTATAACAGTTATATGAACAGTGACTAAATTAAATGGACCAATTGGTATATAACCGAACATCGGAATTAAATTTTGAACGATAATGATTGCTATAAACATTGATAAAATAGCAATTCGATAAGATTTATTTTTTTGCTTCACAATTAACTGCTCCTTAAAATACAATACTTAAATATTAACAATCTTTTTCTATACATTAAACTAGTTTAACAAGAAGAAATGAATATCACATCTTTTTTTATCGCCTTTTCTTAAAATTATGCTAAAATTACCGAAAACCCCGGGAGGATATTATGGAAAAATTAACTCAATTACAAACTTATACGAAACAAAATAACTTAGATGTAACATTCATTAGTAACTTTGAAGATGTTCAATACTTCACCGGTTTTGGTAGTGATCCAATTGAACGAGTTTTAGCATTAGTGGTTTTCCCTGATGCTGATCCATTTCTATTTGCTCCAGCATTAGAAGTAGAAGATATCGAGAAATCAGGTTGGCCATACCCAGTTTACGGCTACATGGATCATGAAAAACCATTTTCAATGATTGCAGATTACATTAAGGAAATAAATCCTAATCCCCAAAATTTTGGCATTGAAATGAATAATCTAGTGGTTGATCGTTTTCAAGCTCTTCAAACAGAATTTTCAAATGCTAATTTCGACCATGATGTAACTCCAGAAGTTCAAACGTTACATTTAATTAAAAACGAAGCTGAAATTGAAGCATTACGTGCTGCCGGAAAAGAGGCCGATTTTGCTTTCAAAGTTGGATTTGAAACTGTTCGTCCTGGAATTACTGAGGCCGACGTTGCTGCTGAAATTGAATACCAATTAAAAAAACGTGGTGTCATGCAAATGAGTTTCCCAACTTTAATCCAAGCTGGTGAGCATGCATCCCAACCCCATGGCGATACTAGTACCAACGTTATCAAAGACAATGAATTAGTATTATTTGATTTAGGAACTGTTCATGACGGCTATATCAGTGACGCCAGTCGAACAGTTGCAGTTGGAACTCTAAATGATACGCAAAAAGACATTTATCGAGTTTGTTTAGAAGCACAACTAGCTGCCCAAGCAGCAGTAAAACCTGGGATTACTGCCGCAGAACTTGATAAAATTGCTAGAGACATCATTACTAAAGCTGGATATGGTAAATACTTTATTCACCGTTTAGGTCATGGAATTGGAATGAGTGAACACGAATTCCCTTCAATTATGGAAGGAAACGACTTAAAATTAGTTGAAAATATGTGTTTCTCAATTGAACCAGGAATCTACATTCCTGGGGTAGCTGGTGTAAGAATTGAGGATTGTGTCAGAGTTACTAAAGATGGTTGTGAACCATTCACCCATACTTCTAAATTACTAAAAGAAATTGTAAGATAGGAACCAACCAAAATTTAGCCGCCTTTAATTAAGTTTTTATCAACTTTCTTGTACGTTAATTCACATTGTGATATATTATTATATGTAAACGATTACAATTAAATAAAAAAGAGGTATTTACATATGAAAGTTATTGCTATTGGTTGTACTCACGCAGGTACATTTGCAGTTAAACAAACGATTGCTGACCATCCAGATGCTGAAGTAACTGTATACGAAAAGAATGATAATATTTCCTTCTTATCTTGTGGAATTGCACTATATCTTGGAAAAGAAATTAAAAATGATGATCCTCAAGGACTATTTTACTCTAGCCCAGAAGAACTAAAATCATTAGGTGCCAACGTTAAAATGAAACACGAAGTAACTAACGTTGATCCAGCTACCAAAACTATTAAAGTTACTGATTTGGAAACTGGTAAAGAATCAGAAGAAAAATATGACAAATTAATTATGACTACTGGTTCACGTCCTGTAGTTCCCCCAATTCCAGGAATTGATAGTAAAAAAGTTTACCTATGTAAAAACTGGCATGATGCTAAATTACTTTTTGATGAAGCTCCTAAAGCTAAATCAATTACTGTGATTGGATCTGGTTACATTGGTGCAGAACTTGCTGAAGCCTACTCAAAACAAAACCACGAGGTTAACTTAATTGATGGATCAACTCGTGTTCTTTACAAATACTTTGACAAAGAATTTACTGATATTCTTGCAAAAGACTTTGAAGACAATGGGGTTAACCTTTTTCTTGGCTCAAAGGTAACTTCATTTGAAGAAGCTGGTGATCAAATTATTACCAAGAATGCAGCCGGTGATGAAATTAAATCAGACATCGCCATCTTATGTATTGGTTTCCGTCCTAATACTTCCCTTTTAAAGGGTAAAGTTGACATGATGGATAATGGTGCCATTATTACAGATGAATACATGCATTCATCAAATAAAGATATCTTCGCTGCTGGTGATAGTGCTGCAGTTCATTACAACCCAACTAACTCAAATGCCTACATTCCTCTAGCAACAAATGCCGTTCGTCAAGGACTATTAGTTGGTATGAATTTAACTGAAGATAAAGTTAAATACATGGGTACCCAATCATCATCTGGTTTAAAATTATATGATCGTACTTATGTTTCAACTGGAATCAATACTGCTTTAGCCAAGGCTAATAACCTTAAAGTTAAAGAAGTAGTAATCACTGATAACTATCGTCCTGAGTTCATGTTATCAACTGAACCAGTTTTGATGTCATTAGTTTATGATCCAGAAACTCGTCGTATTTTAGGTGGGTCCCTATCAAGTAACTACGATGTTTCTCAATCAGCAAACGTGTTATCAGTATGTATTCAAAACAAAAATACAATTGATGATTTAGCAATGGTTGATATGTTATTCCAACCTCAATTTGATCGTCCCTTAAACTACTTAAACATTCTTGCTCAAGCTGCTCAAGCACAAGAAGCTAAAGATAATAAATAAGTAGTCATAACAAAAGACCGTTAATGATGTGAACCCATAAAGTTGGACACATTATTTAGCCTTTCTAGGAGACAAGTTTTCGATATTGAATCGGAGATTTGCCTCCTAGTTTTGTTTTAATACGATAATTATTGTAATAATAAATCCAATTCCTAACGGAATTTATTAGTTCCTCTTTTGTATTAAAATCGTTTCCTATTTCAATTTTTAAAATGTGAAAAAATGATTCAATAACCGCATTATCTAAACACGTTGCTTTACGTGACATGCTTTGGGTAATGCGGTTTTTCCTTAGAAATTTATTTAAACGTTTATTTTGATAGTGAACACCCTGATCAGAATGAAAGAATCTTTTAAATTTTGTTTTAGGCAATTTTAAAACAGCTTCTTTAATTGGTGAAAAAACTGAATCAAAATCAGGATAATCACTAACACTATATGAAATAATTTCACCAGAAAACAAATCTAAAACTGGATTTAAATATATTCGTTCATTGATACTTTGATTTCCATATCTTAGTTCTGTTGTATCTGATGCTAATTTTTGAAACGGAATTGGAGTATTGAATCGACGATTCAATCTGTTTTTAAATCTTTTACCAACATTACCTTCGTAAGAATTATATCTACGTCTTTTCTTTCCGAAAACTGATGATAGAAGATTATGTTTTTTCATAATTCGAAGTACACGTTTATGGTTAACATTTTTACCAGCATTATTAAGTGCCAATGTAACTCTTCTATACCCATAATTAGGATTGTTTTCCTTAATCTCTTTTATTAGTTTAATTATATTTACATCTTTGTTTATTGAATGCGATGAAATCGCGTAATAATAGTTACTTCTAGGTAATTTAACGGCTCTTAAAATGAAACTTAAACTAACCTTGAATTTACGCCTTAAATCATCAATTACCATTACTTTTTCTTTGTTTGTTTTTGATCTAAGGCTTTCAGTTTTTTTAGATATTCATTTTGAATTCTAAGCATTAAATTTTCTTCTTCAAGTTGCTTCAATCTTTCATCTTTTGATAATTTAGTTTGTTTTGTTATCTTGTTTTTAGTCATTTTGGGATTACCTCGTTTTCTTGATAATCCGATTATACCTAATTCATCAAACTGATGTTGCCAAAAATAGATAGTACTTTCAGAATGTATTTTAAATTTATTGCACAATTCCGATAAAGTAGAATTATTTGAATTTTTATATTTCAATACTTTAATTTTAAATTCTAAAGAATACTCTATTTGATGACGATTTTTACAACTAATCATGCTGAAATTTTTGTTTTTAATTCTATTAATCCATACTAATATAACCGATTTTGAAACATGGTACTTTTGGGACAACGTAGTTGACCCAATTCCGTTAAAATATTCTTCTATAATTTTATTTTTTACTTCGTAATTTATTCTTGGCATAACAAAAACCCCACAAGTTAGATTATTGTCCAACTTGTGGGGTTCACATCATAATCTTTAAAAGATTAACGGCCTTTTTATTTTGTTAATTAATAGCTGCTTTCATATCATTCGCATAACTACTTAATTCGTTAGCAGAATTCTTATATTTAGAAATGATATCAACGATTGCACTACCTACAATGATTCCATCAGCAATTTGGCTAAATTCATGCGCTTGTTCTGGAGTATGAACGCCAAAACCAATTGCAACAGGAACATCCGTAAACTGCTTAATTTGACTAACCAATCTTTGTAAGTCAGCTTTAAATTCATCTCTAGTTCCCGTAACACCCATCGAAGAAACTAAGTAAATAAATCCACTAGCTCGATTAGCAATTTTCTCAATTCTTTGTTTTGAAGTTGGTGTAATTAATTGAATTAAGTCTAACTGATATTTTTCAATACTTGGGATTAATTCAGCTTGCTCTTCATATGGTAAGTCGGGAACAATCATACCTCCAACGCTTAATTCTGCACAACGTTTGCAAAATTCATCATAACCCGTTTTAAAAACTAAGTTAGCATAAGTTAAAAATACCAAAGGAACATCCGATTGTTTCCGTACCGCTTGAACAATCTTAAAAACATCTTCTGTATTAACATTTCTATCTAAAGCTCTTTTATCAGCTGCAGCAATTACTGGACCATCTGCAACTGGATCAGAAAAAGGAATTCCAATTTCAATTAAATCAGCACCCCCTTTTTCTAAGGCTAAAATATTAGTAACCGTAGCCTCAATACTAGGATCTCCGGCTACAACAAATCCAATAAACGCTTTTTGATTTTGGAAAATATCACTAATTTTACTCATCAATATCAACCCCTTTATATTTAGCAATTGAAGCTACATCTTTATCACCACGACCTGAGATTGTACAAATAATAATTTGATTCTTTCTCATAGTAGGAGCTAGTTTTCTTACATAGGCTACCGCATGTGAACTTTCTACAGCTGCAATAATTCCTTCCGTTCTGGCAATGTATTCAAATGCTGAAACAGCTTCATCATCAGTAATCCCAACGTATTGAGCCCGACCTGATTTAGCTAGCTCGGCATGTTCCGGACCAATCCCAGGATAATCTAACCCTGCAGAAATAGAATAAACTTCATCAATCTGACCATCTTTATTTTGTAAAAACTTCGATTTCATTCCGTGAAAAATTCCATCGGTGCCCTTTTCAAGAGTTGCTGCATGCTTGTCAGTATCAATTCCTTTACCAGTTGCTTCACAACCAATTAGCTTAACATTTTGATCAGCAATAAAGTTAGCAAAACTACCAATGGCATTACTACCACCACCAACACATGCCACGACTGCGTCAGGTAATTTACCCGTTTCTTTCAAAATCTGTTCTCGAGATTCTTTACTAATTACACTTTGAAAATCCCGTACCATTAGTGGAAATGGATGAGGTCCAACTGCTGATCCCAATACATAAAAAGTATCCTCTAAATCAGTAATCCATTCTTGCATTGCGGCATTTACTGCATCCTTAAGAACTTTAGACCCACTAGTTACGGGATGAACTCGAGCACCTAATAGCTCAATTCGAAAAACATTTAATTTTTGTCTTTCGGTATCCTCTTCACCCATATAAATATCACATTTCATTCCCATTAGTGCAGCAATTGTTGCCGTTGCTACTCCATGTTGACCAGCACCTGTTTCGGCAATCAATCTTTTTTTACCCATCCGCTTAGCTAAAAGGGCTTGGCCAATCACATTATTAATTTTATGGGCACCCGTATGATTTAAATCTTCTCTTTTTAAATAGATTTGAGCCCCGCCTAAGTCTTTGGTCATATTTTCGGCGAAGTATAAAAGCGATGGTCGATTGGCATAATTATTTAATAAATAAGTTAACTCTTTTTGAAATTCTGGATCATTTTTAGCATCTTGATAGACTTGTTCAATCTTATTCAATTCGTTCATTAAAACTTCGGCAACATACTGACCACCATAGATATCATACTTTCCATTTTGTTTATTCATTTTAGTTCTCCTCAAAATTCTTAATTTTGGCAATTACTTTTGCTATTTTAGCCTGGTCTTTTATCCCATTTGTTTCAACACCACTAGAAATATCGACGATTGCAGGTCTTACTATAGCAAGTGCCGCCTCTACGTTTTCCAGCTTAATTCCCCCGGACAAAACTTGAGGTTTTTTAGTTCCCAGTTTTTTAAAGGTTTTGGGGGCAAGTCCACGCCCTTTACTGCCATCAATCATTACTAAATCACTCTGACTAATAATTTCATTCTCAGCTTTAACAACCTGAATTACCTTACCGTTCAAGCTATGAATTTTATCAACAATTTCAGGAGTCAAATCACCATAATATTGCACGGTTTTAATTATCTTTTGCTTCAGTGCGCTTTGAACATCAGTAAATTCTGGATTAGCAAAAACCCCTACCGTTTCAATGTCTGGAAGAAGATTAGACTTCAAAACTTTGGCCTGACTCAAACTGATTTGTCGTTTACTTGCAGCAAACACAAAACCGACTAAATCTGGTTTTTCAATATTTATTTTCTGGACATCATCAACCGTTTGAATTCCACAAATTTTAATTTTCACCATTGCTTAACTCCAACAATTTTTTCTTTTTATCTTTCGCTAACATCATGGTTTCTCCAATTAAAACGCCATTCACATTAGCAGCTTTTAACTCATCAATATCATTGCTACTTTTTACGCCACTCTCAGATATAAACAACACCCTTTTTGGAACCAGTTTTCTCAAATTTCGCGCATTACTTAAATTAATCGTAAAATTTTTCAAATTACGATTATTCACCCCAATTATTCGTGCACCAATCGCTAATGCTCTTTTAATTTCTCTTTCGTCATGTGCTTCAAAAATTGCTGAAATTCCTAATTTATTTGCGAGTTCAAAAAATTTTTTCAATTCATTGTCAGTTAAAATTGCACAAATTAATAGTACTGCGCTGGCCCCCGCTAATTTAGCCTGATAAATCATATAGGAATCTATCGTAAAATCTTTTCTTAATACAGGAACTGAGACATTTGCAACCACTTTTTCTAAATCAGTTAAGTTCCCCTTGAAATATTGTGGTTCAGTTAACACTGAAATCGCTGCTGCTCCGGCTTCTTCATAGCTTTTAGCAATTGATTCAACATCAATATTAAGTTTAATATCACCTTTGGAAGGAGATGCTCTCTTTATTTCACAAATGTAGTTTAATCCAGTTTGTTGTAATTGCTTTTCAAAGAGAAATTCATCATTAACTGGTAATTCAGCCACCAGTTTTTTGATCCTTGTGAAGGGTAACTGCTTTTTTTCGATTGAAATTCTTTTTTTAGTAGCGTTCGTTAAATCATCTAAAATCATTTTTCTGCTCCATCATTAGTAGTTTTAATAAAATCAAATAACTTTGCTTTAGCCATTCCTGAATCAATCGTTTCTTTTACAATTTGAATTGCTTCTTGTAAAGAAAGCTCTGATTTAACTAAATGAAGGGCCACCGCAGCGTTCAAAACCACCACATCTCGTTTAGGACCTTTTTCTCCATTCAAAATTGCTTGGGTTATTTGGGCATTATCAGTTGGCGTTCCGCCAACTAAATCTGTAGGTTTACAAATACTAAAACCTAATTTTTCAGGATTAATGGACCCTTTCGTAAAATGATGATTGTCTAACTTAACAAAGTTGGTTTTAGCAGTTAATGTAACTTCATCTAATCCATCATCACCGTGAACTACGATTGCTTTAACAACCCCCAGCTGATCCAAAACATGTGCCATGGGTTCCACTAGTTTTTCATCACTAACCCCTAAAACCTGATATTGTGCACCGGCAGGATTAGCCAAGGGTCCCAGATAATTAAATATGGTTGTAATTGGTAAACTTTTTCTAACCGGAGCTACAAATTTCATTGCTTGATGATACTTTTGTGCAAAAAGAAAATAAATTCCATTATTTTTTAAAGATTGCAGAGATTGTTCTGGGCTAACCATTAAATCAACCCCCAAAGCCTCCAAAACATCTGCTGCCCCACTTTTACTAGTAGCAGCTCGATTCCCATGTTTAGCAACTGGAATTAATCCAGTTGCCGCAACTACAATGGCAGCAGTAGTTGATATATTAAACGTATTTGATTGATCACCACCAGTTCCCACAATTTCTAAGACAGGATAATTAGGTGTTATTTGTAATGCATGTTTTCTTAAAGAACTTGCAGATCCTGTAATCTCTTCAATTGTGGCACCTTTAGTAGCTAATCCCATCAAAAAAGCTGATTTATCAAAATCATTAGCTTGATTGGTCATGATTTCATCTAAAACTTTTTCTGCTTCTTCTGCTGTTAAATTATTTAATCTACTCAATGTTTGAATTGCTTCTTTAATCATGTTTAATCTCCTTTAATCTTAAATCCAGAATAATTAATAATATTTGAAGTTTTGCCATCGTTTTTGTTCCATTTTTTATTGCTCCTTTAAATTTATGTACAAAAAAACCGTCCATAACAAATTAATGTTAAGGACGGTTTCCCGCGGTGCCACCTTTGTTTGAAAAAAGAGTACTCCAAAAGAATACAATTTCCCCACGCTTAGCAGAGGACTAACATCCTCCCGACAACTGACGTATATCATCACGTCAAACCATACTATAATTTCAGGTTTGCCCTCGATGGTCCACTTAACTAACTGCGTTCGATTACCATTCTCAGCACCGGTAACTCTCTGGGCGGGCACATTAGTTTTAATCTCCATCTCATTGGTTTATTTTGGGTCTCATTTAATTTTCATTAATATTAGCATTATAAATTTAAATGTCAACTACTTTATTTTTATTTGACTTTTTTTAATTTATAAAATATGATTGTCAAAATCAAAAAATTTAATATCCGTCAATAACTTTGTAGAGTTATTAAACTGTTGACGTGGAGATCAAGATTATTAGGACTTTTAGAGAGCTGATGCCGGTGAAATATCAGTAAGAAACCGATAATTAAATGGACCACTGAGGGTACTAATAAAAGCAATATGCTGATTACCTAGTAACGTGTTGAGATACGTGAATTCTCGGAGGAATGTTTGTTCCTTGCTAAGCGGATCGTAGTTTTCGACTACCATCAATTAAGGTGGCACCGCGGATTTAAAAGTCCGTCCTTAACATTAATTTGTTATGGACGGACTTTTTTACTGGAGGAGATTACTATGACTAAGTTTAAGCAACATGTTTTAAAATATCGAGATGAAAATTTTAATCCCGAATTAATTATTAAAAATGCAAAAAAATCGCAAAATGACGTTTATTTATTAGAAATAAAAAATAAAAACCTAATTGAAAAAACTAATCTAATCTATCTAGGTATATCACCCAAACTAAAGATAACTTACAAAGATGGCTTCATCACAATCAATAATCACAATCAAAAAAATATTACAGTAAAAGGAGATTTACAAAATTATTTAGAAAAAACATTAAACTCATATGATTTTGAAAAATATCCACATCCCCTCCCTTTTTCAGGCGGATTGGTTGGTTATTTTTCATACGATTATGTTAAATATCAAATTCCTGAATACAATCACATTAAAAACCCCTTTAATTTAGATGATGCCGGCTTCATGCTTTTTACCGAAGTAATTGCATTTAATCCTGCAAATAGCGAAGTAACCTTAATTCAAAATTTACCCCAAACAGAAGATAGTACAATTTTAAAATTAAAATCAAAACTTCAACGGTTACAACAACAAAATTATAAACTATCCCCACTACAAATAACTGAACCACTAATTCCTAAATATAATCAAACAGAATATCAAAAATTAATCAAAAAAGTCATTAAAAATATATACAAGGGAAATATTTTTCAAATGATTCTTTCTAATCCACTTCAAGGTCAAGCTAAAGGTGATTTATTTTCACTATACAATCACGTTTCCGGTAATTATCATTCATATTTTAGTTTAGATGATTTTCAATTTGTAACTGCCTCACCTGAGACTCTCTTAAAAAAAATAAATAATCATTTAGCTACTTTCCCACTTGCAGGAACTAGACGTCGCGGAAAAGATAAACATGAAGATCAAAAATTTGCTAATGAGCTTTTAAATAATCAAAAAGAAATTGCTGAACATAATATGTTAGTTGACCTAGGCAGAAATGATCTTGGAGCTGTTAGTAAATTTAATACCGTTCAAGTTACAGAACATATGAAATTAAAAAAATATCAACAAGTTATGCATTTAGCCTCAACGGTTGAAAGTACAATTACTGATAATAAAACAACCATTGATGCCATTAAAGCTGTCTTTCCTGCTGGTACTCTTTCAGGAGCTCCTAAAAACTCGGCAATTAACATTATTAACAAATTAGAACAGCAACATCGAGGTATTTATGGCGGAACCTTTGGCTATCTGGATTTCAATGGTGATTGTGATTTTGCAATTGGAATTCGTCTAGCACATAAAAAAGCTGATCATTTAACGGTTCATTCGGGTGCTGGAATCGTTGCAGATAGTATTTCCAAAAATGAATATCAAGAATGCTTCAATAAATCACGCGTTATTATTAAGGCTTTGAATGAAACAACAAAAATGGAGGTTTTAAACAATGATTCTTTTAATTGATAATTATGATAGTTTCACGTATAACCTATATCAACTAGTTGGTTCCCTTGATTCGAATATTAAAGTTATAAAAAATGACGAATTAACTGTTTATGAAATCGAAAAATTACATCCACGTGCAATTATTCTTTCTCCCGGACCAGGAAATCCTGATGATGCTGGGGTTAGCTTAGAGGTTGTTACAAAATTACAAGATAAGATTCCAATGCTCGGCATCTGTATGGGACTGCAAGTTATGATACAAGCTTTAGGTGGAAAAATAATTCCTGCTAAAAAATTAATGCACGGTAAAACGTCTAATCTAAAGTTAAATAACAAGAGTTTACTATTTAATAATTGCCACCCTTCCGGAAAAGTTGCTAGATATCACTCCTTGATTGGCGATAATAAAAGTTTGCCGCAAGAATTCAAAATTACAGCAGTTGATGAAGATAATGAAATTATGGCAGCGGAAATTGCCGCCAAAAAATTATATGGTGTCCAATTCCATCCTGAATCGATTCTGACTGATACAGAACTGGGAAAACAAATAATTAATAACTTTCTAACTTCATTTTAAAAAAATCCCGATTATCCATCGGGATTTTTTATTTAAGTTTTAAATTAAGTTGTGCTTGTTTGGGTTCATTTTGAACTAGTATTTCACCATTTCTGATGGAATATAACATTGTTGCTCTTTCATTAAGAACATCATAAAAATTAGTGGCATCAAAGACTAAAAAACTAGCAGGTTTTCCTACCGAAATTCCATAATTTTCACTAACATGTAAAGTTTTGGCTCCATTTATACCCACAAACTGATAAGAATCTAAAATCTGATGATATCCCATCATTCCACTGGCTAAGATTCCCACGTATAATGCGTCCAACATGTTTCCATCTCCCATTGGATACCAAGGATCTTTAATATCGTCTTCACCAAAAGATACATTAACGTTATTTTCTAATAGTTCTTTAACTCTTGTTAATCCTCTTCTCTTAGGATAGGTATCAAAACGGCCACCTAAATGCATATTTACCAATGGATTAGCAACCATATTAATCTTCGATAATTCTAGTAATCGCATTAATTTATAAGCATAAGCGTCATTAACACTAGCTAAAGAAACTGTATGACTAGCTGTAACTCGATCTTGTAATCCGGATTCATATGCTAAAGTTGCTAAAACTTCCAAGTTTCTAGAATTAGGATCATCAATTTCATCACAATGAACATCCACTAATTTATTATATTTTTTTGCCAAGTTAATTAAAAAATCCAAAGAATCACGACCGTAGAATTGGTTAAATTCGTAGTGGGGAATCCCTCCAATTGCATCGACTCCCATTTTAGCAGCTTCTTCCATCAGTTCCTTACCTTGTGGGAAAGATAAAATTCCTTCTTGTGGAAAAGCAACCAATTGCAAATCGATAAAATCTTTAACCTCGTCTCTTACTTCTAGTAATGCTTTTAATGCTGTAAACGTTGGATCAGTAGTATCAACGTGACTTCTTACAAACTGAATCCCATGACTAGCTTGTTTTTTAAGAGTTTCAATTGCTCTTTTCTTAACATCTTCATGGCTAAGGGTCTTTTTCCGTTCTGACCAGATTCGAATCCCGTCAAATAAGGTTCCCGTTTCATTCCATTCGGGATCACCAGCAGTTAAAGTAGAGTCTAGATGAACATGGGAGTCAATGAATGGTGGAATAACTAATTTTCCATGTAAATTAATTACTTTTTCTCCATCTAACGGTGCTATTTCAGTTTCAATAGCGGTAATTTTTCCATCATTAATTCGAATGTCTTGTGTACTAGAGTTATTTTCGATATAGGCTTGTTTGATTAACATTTCAATTACCCTCTTTTATTATTTTTAAACTTACCACTTACATAATAAAGTACTGCAACCACTGCCATTACGATAAATGTAGCTCCAGTAGTTTTTCTAATCATTTCTAAGTTAGTTAACCAGAAATATAATCCAATTCCCACTAACCAAAGGATAAATGCAATCCAATTAATTCCTTTTTGATACCAAAACTTACCACTTGTACTGGTAAAGTTTTTTAGGTTGTATTGTTCCCTGTTCATACAGAAATAATCAACCAACATAATTGCAATGATAGGTCCTAAAAACATTCCAATATAATCCAAAAATTTAGTAAAGACAGTTAAGAAGTTACCATTAATTAGTGGAATAAAAGTAAAAATCATTGCAATAATAGTTGTAATTAATAATGATTTTTTCAAACTAATTTTAGGGAACATATTATTTAGTGCTGATCCACCAGCTTGTAAGTTTACCGCATTAGCCGTCATACTAGTTAGTACAATTACTATCATTGCAATTAAACCTAACCCCAATTCATTTGCAATCGTACTTGGATCGGAATTGTTAGGATCATAAGCACCACTAGTTAACGCTACACTAATTGCCGTTGATAGTCCCATAGCAGCAAAACTAATCACCCCTACTAAAGCACCCCAAAATGGTGCACTAGTCGAAATTTTCTTAGTTTTAGCAAATCGAGTAAAATCAGCTCCACTAGTAACCCAGGCCAAGTTAAAGGCTGCTAAAATATCAATTGCTGCTCCAAATGGCATCCGCGCTTTCATCGGAACGATCCAGTTAGCTAATTCTTTTAATGAAACATGTTGAAAGACCACAATTGCTTCCCAAGTGACAAATAAAATAACCAAAATAATTCCGATTCTTTCAATAATTCGAACTGATTTCTGTCCGGAAATAATACTTAATAAATGCAAAACACTCATCAATACAATTCCTACAATCAATCCTTTATTTCCACCTGGTTGTCCAAAAACTGGCCAACCAAAGAAACTATGAAAGATAAATGATAATGAGGTCGCTGCAATAAAAGTATTAACGGCCGTCCACCCCATGAACATGATTAAATTAACCATTGAGGGAATCAAACTACCTCTAATTCCAAAGGTTCCTCTAGCTAAAGTAGTCGTAGAAAATCCGGTTTCAAAACCCATTTGACCAATTAAACTTAAAAATACATATGAAATGGCGGAGGAAATTAACAACGCCCAAAATCCATTTAATAAACCACAGGCAGCAATAATTCCACCAATAAACCAAGTTCCATTGTTGGCATTTGCTCCAAACCAAGTTGCAAACATATCCCAATAACTCATGTTTCGTTCATCATCAATAACTGGATGAACTAAATATTTTCCGTTATCCATACTGTCCTCCCAATTGCAAAAATAATCATCTTTAACTAGTAATAGTAGTACAAAATTAGAAGCATGACAATTGTTTTCCGAACATTTTTCACAAAATAAAAAGAAACCATTCATTTTATAGATGGTTTCTTTTTCTATTAATCAAAGTAACAAACAAATAATTTTTTATAAATTTCAATAAAGTTCAACCACATTGAAAGTGAGGTAGATTCATTATTTTGGTGCATTTTTAACGGATTACCTGGTCCAAAAACAGCGTAACTAGCTCCATTTAATTTGTTAACCAATAATTCTGAAGCATCCGTACCACCTGCTGCAGTTAATACTGCAATCTTATCTTTAGAAAAAGGATTAAAACCTTGTTTTTCTAACATCAACTGTCCCTGTTTAACTTCTGATTCACTATAATCAGTTTTATTTAAAAATGGAGTTGCAACTTTGATAATATTATTAATTAATTTTGATTTAGGATCTGCATTAACAGGAGAAATATTCATTTTAATAGCTACCTTGATTTCGCCATCATGAACGCGGTTAAAATCGGCAACAACTTGCTTAAAATCTGCAATTATCTGTTGATTATTATAACTGGGAACAATTCTGGTATTAATCTCAGCTTTAGCAATCCCAGGAATTGCATTGACTTGAATTCCACCTTGAAAAATATCAACAGTATAGGTAGTTTTACCTAAACTAGCACTCTGATTTTCTGCCGCCTTTTTTTCAATTACTGCTCTAGTTTCTTCTAAAACATCCATCAAATTTTGAATTGCATTAATCCCAAAATTAGGTCGAGAACTATGTGCTTCCTTCCCAATTGAAGTTACTTCAAAATCAACTTCTCCCTTATTGGCATATACAATTCGATAGCCAGTAGGTTCAGCAATTAATAATGAATCAACATCGTCCATATAACCATCTTTTTGTAATTGATGTGAACCTAACATTCCAACTTCTTCACCGGCAGTTAAAAGTAACCGAATTGTCCCAGGCAACTGAATTTGTTGTTCCTTTAATTCGATTAATGAAATGATTAAAGCGGCTACTCCACCCTTCATATCGGTAACACCACTTCCAAACATAATTCCATCTTTGATCGTTAATTCAAATGGATTAGTTTTCCAAGCTGACTTATCAACAGAAACTGTATCAAAGTGGCCACTAACTGCCAAAATTGGATGATTGCCACTACCAAATTCAACAACTAAATTGGCTTGATTATTACCTAAATCAATTAATTTGCTTTCAATTTCATACTTAGCTAAAACAGTTTGGATATACTTAGCTGCTGGAAGCTCATTCCCATTAACAGTATTAAAAGAAACTAAGTTACTCAAAATTTTAATTTTATCTTCTTGTTCCACTATTATCACCAATCTTATTTTTATTTAAAAAAAACATAATTTCAGAAACAATTACTTCAGGCTGTTTAGAATTAGTGTTAATTATTAAGTTTGCAACCCGATGATAACGACTATCTCTTTTGTGTTTTAGTTCGATTAATTCATCAGTTGTTTTCAAACTAGCAATTGGACGTCCATTTTTTGACCCTAACCGCTTTTTAATATCTTCGTCCAACATATCCAATAAAATAACTGGAGTATCACCATAACTAACATATTCCAAACAATTATCATTCATTATTGTACCGCCACCAGTAGCTAAAATTCCACTAAATGAAGTTTGTTTTTGCAATAAATCATACTCTAACTTGCGAAAGTAGGCTTCTCCCTTGTTTTTGAAAATATCATTAATTGAGAGCTGGGTATATTTAACAATTTCTTGATCTAAATCACGAACATCTAAATTCAACTTTTCTCCTAAAAGCTTACTAATAGTAGTTTTCCCACTACCCATAAATCCGACTAAAATTAACTTCATTAGCTACCTCCTCACAATTTTATAACTACTACTAAGGAGCATCCGAGCCTTATTTAAATCAGTTTCATTTGAAAACGTTAACTGTAAAATACCTTCAACATCTTCTCTAATCTCTAAAATATGAATATTAACCAAACTAATTTTATGCTCGGCTAATTGCTTAGTAATTTTTGCTAATTCTCCCCTTTGATCAGGAATATCTAAAAACAAATCAAAAAAACCAGTTTGAGAGTGTTTTTGTTGCTTTAACTTATCTCGATTAAATTTAGCAGTTGCAAAAAATGACTCAACCTCCTCTTCATCTCGATTTTTTAAATGAGCAGCTAATTTGTTTAACGTTTCTTGATAAATTTTCAGTTGCTGTAAAATTATTTCTTGATTACTAAGTAAAATTGATTTCCACATCACTGGATCAGCCGAAGCAATTCTAGTGATTGACTTAAAGCCTCCAGCTGCTAGTTCCATCCCTAATGGTTCGTTACTAAATTCTTGATTAGTTTGATTTACTAATCCAGCTGCAATTATATGTGGGAGATGACTGATTTGAGCAACAATTTTATCATGTTGTTTAGCATTCACCTTCAACCATTTTGCTTTAGTTCCCACTAATAATTTTTGGATTTTTTGTGCAGCTTCTGTATTTTTACCGGAAATTTGAAAATAAAAAGCATTTTCAAATAAATTTGCTTTCCCCGCAGTCACTCCCGTTTTATGCGAACCAGCCATAGGATGACCACCTACAAACGTTATGTGTTTACTATCAAGTTTTCGTGCAGTTTTCATGATTAATTGCTTAGTACTACCGACATCAGTCACAACCACATCTTTTTTTAAATCTAATTTAGATAATTGTGCTATATCAATAATAATTTGAGAAACAGGAGTTGCTAATATTATAAAATCTGCTTCACTACTATTAGTTAAATCAGTTGCCGCTTCATCAATTAGTCCATGATTAAGTGCATATTGAATGGTTCTTTGATTTTCATCTAAACCAATAATTTTATATTCTGGATGATTAATCTTAATGCCTCTAATCAAAGAACTTCCAATCAATCCCAAAACTTTAACCAATACAGTTTTCATCTTACTCACCACCATTAATTTTCTGTAAATCTTGGAAAAAATTAGGATATGAAATATTTATACTTTCAGAATTATTCAAGAATAAGGCTGATTTACTCTTTAATGCTGCAATTGCATCCATCATCCCAATTCTGTGATCACCATAACTGTCTAATTTAGAATCCTTTATATTCCAATTTTTCGTTCCTTCAATTATCATTCCGTCCTCTTTTTCAGTTATAGTAACTCCTAATTTTCTCAATTCCATAGTAATTGCAGTAATTCGATCAGTTTCTTTCACTCGTAACTCCTCTGCACCACTAATTTCACTCTCTCCATTTGCACAAGCAGCTAATAAAGCAACTAATGGGATTTCATCAATTAGAACTGGAACATCTTCTGCCACAATTTTAATTGGGTCTAGCTCACTATATTTAACCGTAATATCTCCAATTGGTTCACCAACACTATCATGATAATCAATTTTAATTTCAGCATTCATTTTCTGTAAAACTTTTAAAATTCCAGTTCTCGTAGGATTTAGATTAACATTTTGTAACACTACTTCTGATTCTGGAACAATTGCGGCGGCAACCATAAAAAAAGCGGCCGAAGAAATATCACCAGGAACATATATGGTTTGCCCTTTTAATCTTGGTTTTGGTTGAACCGTAATCGTCAAATTATCTGCTGCCGTTTTTACCGTGGCTCCAAACTGATTAAGCATAATTTCTGTGTGATTTCTAGTAGGTAATTTTTCAATAAAAGTTGATGGTTGGTCTGCAAAAAGACTCGCAAATATTAATGCACTTTTTACCTGAGCACTGGCCACCTTTAATTGATAAGTAGTTGAATGAACTTGTCCCCCAATTACTGTTGCTGGTAGGGTTCCATTAGTTGTTTTGACTTCTATTCCCAGATTTCTTAAGGGATCACTTACTCGATTCATTGGTCGTTTACTCAACGAATCATCTCCAATTAGTTTGCTTGTAAAAGCAAATCCACCTAATAATCCCATCATTAATCTAGTTGTGGTTCCAGAATTCCCCATATTAAGTTGCTGGGCAGCTTCTTTTAACCCATTTAATCCGCGACCATTAACAACTATTTGATCATCATTTTGTGCGATATCAATTCCTAAATCACGAAAAGCATTCATCGTGCTAAGACAATCTTCTCCCATTAAAAAATGATTAATAACTGTTTTACCTTCACTAATTGCACCAATCATAATCGCTCGATGTGAGATACTTTTATCACCTGGAACAACAATGGAACCATGCAGCCCCTTAACTGCTGCTGTGGTTAATTTTTTCATGCTAATTACCTCCAATTTGATATACACACCAACTCATTTTGCTATGGATTATTTTAATAATTTCTTCATCTGGTTTTAATCTTTTAACATTTTTTTGATTAGTAATTACCATCCGCCCGTTTTTTAGATAATTTTGAAAAGCTGCAAATTTACTACTAACTAATTTGATTTTTAAATCTTCGTTATAACATTGAGCTATTTTTAAAGTTGCTGGATGTGTATAAAAAAACTTTGCCATTGAGTGATTTTTTAATACCACTAAAGGGTCTAAATCAGTTAGAAAACAATCAATCAATTTCATGTTTTCAATCATTTGATAATGAAAATCACCTAAACTTTTACCATTTTCGTTTTGATATGCCATTGGAATTAATAGTAATTCCCCTTCGTATAAATTTAAATGAACCAAGATATCCATAAAATCGTGATGTAATTTAATTGCAATATTTTTATGTTTTTGTTGATACTGTTTTGCTGCTTGATAGCTATCGGTTGCTATGGGTCCTAACGTATTAATAATCATCTTAATAATCTTGGGTTTCTTGCCGATAATTAGCAATTTGTTCTTTCATTCTCCCCAAACTACTATCATCAAAAGCGTCTGTTAATGCCTTAGTCAATTCAATGGCTACCACCGATTCAATTACAAGTGAAGCTGGAACAATTGCCGTAGTGTCAGATCTTTCAACGTTTGCTTTTGAAATTTCTTTTGTATTGATATCAGCTGTTTGTAATGGTTTGTACAGCGTTGGAATTGGTTTCATGGCTGCTTTTACAATAATAGGCATTCCATTTGTCATCCCGCCTTCAAAACCACCTAAATTATCACTCATTCGATCCCAACCTGAATCTGAATGTTCAATTGGGTCCATAACCTGGCTCCCAAACTGAGTCGCTACTTTAAAACCATCACCAATGCTGACACCTTTCATCGCATTAACGCCCATAACTGCCATTGCAAGCTTGCCATCTAGTTTAGTATCCCAATTAACATAACTTCCAATTCCAGCTGGCATATTTTCAGCTACTACACGAATAATTCCGCCTAAAGTATCACCATCTTTTTTTGTTTTATCAATCAAATCATGAATTTGTTTGACATCTTTTTCGTCAATCATCCTTAAGTCATTCTTTTTAATTTCTTTTTCAATCATTGAAACATCAGTTGAAAGATTGTTACTTTCAATTGAACCAATCTGTTGTACATATCCAACCAAGTTAATCCCTAGTTCATTTAGTAATTGCTTACAAATATTTCCAATTGCAACTCTCATGGCAGTTTCTCTGGCGGATGAACGTTCCAAAACATTGCGTAGATCTCGATGACGATACTTCATTCCACCAACCAAGTCTGCATGTCCAGGACGTGGACGTTCTACTTTTCTTAAGGTGTTACTGTTATTTTCTTCATCAGTAGGATTCATAATTTTATCCCAGTGAGCATGATCTCTATTCTTAACTACTAAAGCAATTGGGCTTCCCAAAGTAATTGAATGTCTAACCCCACCAACAATTTGGATCTCATCATGCTCTATTTTTTGCCGATTACCACGTCCATACCCACCTTGACGTGCCTTTAATGCATCATTAATTTCGTTAATATCTAAATGCAATCCTGCTGGAATTCCTTGTAAAATTCCAGTTAGTTGTGGACCATGTGATTCACCTGCTGTAATGTAATTCATTTATTCTTCCTCCGCTTTTTTAGTTTCATCCATAATTTTAATAAATATGTTTTCAATTTTTTCTTGATACTTATTGTTATCACTGACGTTAGTTAGCTTTTTTAAAACTTCCTTTTCTCGATTTTTATTTAAAATTGGAAGTCCATTTTGTTGTTTAATTTGACTAATAGAATCAGCAATTTCAAATCTTTTAACCAACAATTTTGCAATTTCGCTATTTAATCTATCAATTTTTTTTCGTTCATCTGCTAAACTCATTTAAACTCCTTTCGACTACATAAAAGTAAAACTATTACAATAATCAATCCTATAATTCCAATTCCTAAATCAAGCGAAAATGCTTTTACCACACTAGTTTTTGCTAAAAAGCCAGTAATTATTGGGACAGAAAAAGATGCTAAACTACCAAAAAAGTAAAAACTACCAGTAATTGTTCCTCTTCTAGTTGGATATAATTTCATAAAAAAAGTTAAACCAGTTTGCATCACGCCCCCAGCCGCAGCAAATCCAAATAGTAAACAAGCCACCTTAATGAAAAAGTTATTATTACCAAACATAATTGTGGTTAAACTTAACACCGCCAACAAATTTAATAAAAACATTAAATTAATTTCTGATATTTTTATTTTCAACAAAAAATATAAAACTATTACACCCATAATTGAACCGATGCTATATAGAGATAACAAAAAATGTGCTGATAAATCACTCATATTTAAGTAATTTTGAGCATATAACGTTATCCATTGTGTAAATAAAATCATTAAAGCCATTGAGGTATATCCATAAAATAATAAGAAAATAGTCATTATTACTTTTTTTCCACTAAAACTAAATTGATTAGTCACAGATTTTGATCTTGACCGAAAACTTTGTTGGGGAAATTTTAATGGAAAAAGATAAATTGAATTTAAAATTAATAAAAATGCCATTAAAATAAACGACCAACCATACCAAAAATGATTCACAAATAAGAAGGAAACGATTATCGGTAAAATAAATTCTCCTGCAGACATGAATGCTTTTAATAAAACAGTTCCTTGACCTTCGCCATCATGCATTTCAACCAGTGTTGTATATGTACCAGAATCCAACAACGAATTAGCACAACCGGCAAAAATTGCAAAAACGTAAGCTGTCCAAATTTCCTTTGTAAAAGCCATTCCAATTGCAAAGATTAAATAAGAAAACATTCCTAGATAGACGAAACTTTTTCTAGCAAAGTGATCAGATAAGAAACCAGAAATTGGATAAAAAATTAACCTTCCAATTCCAACTCCTGATATCACAAAAGAGACCGTAGCAATATTCGTCGCCCAATTTTCTGATAAAGAAGTCATATTTTGCGCCAAAATAATTAAAGCAATTCCATGAATAAAATAATTAATGTACAAACCAATCGAAATTTTTTTATTCTGTTTTCTTACAACAACATCATTCACCATCAACACCCTTTCTTAAATAAAAAAACTCGCTAAACACTTTTTGTGTTTAACGAGTTTTTAAAATTCTATACAGAAATTCTAATTAGGATAGTATAATCCAATTATTTTAACTCAGTTAAACCAAATTTGTTTTTTGTATCTAACTGAGATTAAAAATAGACTCTACTTAGATACGGATTTTCCACCCGTATCGTTTGCAATACGAATGGCTACATAAACCAAGTAAAGATATAATAGGATCTATTTTTATTTAGATTACTAATTATCATAATTATAAATTCCTTCCTTTAAGTTGTTACAATTAAAACACTATGGAATTAAACTGTCAATTAAAAATTAAAAAAATTTTAACCTAAAAATCATTTAACTAAATCAGCAGTTACAATCAATCTTCTAGTTTCCCCTGGATTACCTGATGCACAAGTAACCAAAGTTAATTCCGTTTTACCTGGAACATCGTCTATTACACTGACTTCCGTTTCAGGAACAATTTTAACGTCACTAATCTTATATTTATACTTATGGGTTAAATCAGTCATTTCTACAATCTGACCTTTTTTAGCCTTGGATAAAGGAGAAAATAGTACTTTAGGATCCTGCATATGATGACCGGCAAGTGTATAATTTCCCTTTCCCATTTCCTGATCTTCCTTCATCGTTCCAGCTCCAATAGTTAAGTTTTCAGTATTCAATCCCTTAAAAATTGGTAAGTTAATCTTTAAGTCTTTGATTGTAATTTTACCAATAGCATTTTCTTTTTTGGCTTGTTGGCTCTCAACGTAAGATGAATCAGAAATAGCTTTCACATTTTCTGCATTATAATCGGCCTTTTTTTGTTGACCTTTTTTAACTTCAGATTTAGTAATACTTTCAACTTTTTCTTGCGCTTGAAAGTTAATCCAATAACTTTTGATTTGAGAATTAAAAATTAATCCTAACCCGACAACTAAAAGAAGCGTCATAACTATGTAATAAACCACCTTTTTAAGGCGCGACTTTTTCTTTTTGTTCATTTTAAATATCCTCCTCACAAAAAAGAAGTCTCAATGACTTCTTTTTAATCATTTAATTGTATACTAGCACATTTTTGGAATTACTTCTTACTATTGCTTTGTGTATTTCTAATTAATAAAGCAATTACCAATCCAATCACTGCAATTCCAAAGAAAGTCCAGTACACTGCATGAAATCCAGTTTGGTTTGCATGCATAATGCTTTTACCTTGGTCTACTGCATTTTTAGATACATTAACTAAAATCAAAGTAGCAACAGCAACTCCCGTTGATCCCAGAATCTGTCGAATCGTTGTAATAACAGCCGTTCCATGAGAAATTAATTTATCTGGTAATGAATTAGCACCTAGAGTAACTGCTGGCATCATTACAAAGGCGTTCCCACCTTCAATTAACATCGCAATCAAAATCATTAATATTATGTTTGAAACTGTAATTACAGATAAAAGTCCCCAACCAGTGACAATCATAATCATTCCAAAAATCATTACTGGTTTAAAACCAAACTTATCTGCTAACTTACCAGTAATGGGATTTAGAAAACTTAAAAGTGCTGCACCAGGAACTAATGCCATTCCTGAGATAAAGGGAGAAACGTGGAGAACTTGTTGATAGTAAAGTGGAAAAATAATCGTTACTACAATTAGAGAAATATATGAAAATCCAGTTAGTAAAACAGCTAAATCATAGTTAAATGTTTTCAAAACTCTTAAATCAAGCAATGGATTATCAATTTTAAACTGCCGCCGAACAAATAGACCAATCATAATTACAGAAACAACTAAAATTCCTAATAAAAGTGATTTTTCACTATTTACTTTGCTAATTTCTGTAATTACATAAAGAAGTCCTACGAGTCCAATTGTGTAAAAAATTGATAGCCAATCTAGTTTTGTTTCAACCCGTTTCATCACATCTTTCATTACAAAAAATGAAATTACTAGGATAGTTGTAATCACAACCATGAAGAAGATAAATAAACCACGCCAACTAGTAAAGTTAAGGACAATTCCAGATATAATGGGCCCACATGCTAATGCAGATCCCATTACCAATCCGGCTACCCCCATAATTGTTCCCCGTTTTTTCTCTGGGGTAATCTCTAGTAGAACCGTTTGATATGAAGGAAATAAAATACCGACTGCTGCAGCCTCCATGGCTCTTCCAATTAATATCATGGGAAAACTGGTCCCAAAAAAGATAATTAAAGTTCCAATATCAAATAAGGCTAAAACGCTGATAAACAACTTTTTAAAACTCATGTTATTGAGTAACCATGGGCTAATTGGCATCGTAATACACATGACAATCATAAAACCAGTGGTTAACCATTGAATCGTTGCCGCAGATACTCCAAAGTAACTCATTAAGGTTGGATATGCAGTTGATAATGATGATTGACTAATTGACATCGTGAACGTTCCAATCAACATTGTTGCAATAAACAATAGTCTTGTTGCATTGCTCATTGACTTGGGATTTTCCATAATCAATTCCTTCTTTCATTTTTATAGATTATAATTATTACAATGTATATTATACTATATTTCTCCTTATTTTTCTAATACATCTTACACAAATTAATAATACATTTTTCAATTTTACTAATTTGAATAAGATTTAAAAAAACTTTTTTAGAAGTAAAACAAAGGATATTAAATTATTGCTCTATACAAAAAAGATAGCTCCCATTAAAGAGAACTATCTTTCTTAATACATCTATTTATTATTTTTTCTTCTTCTTGCAAAACCTAAAATAGTAAATAGTGATACAAGTGAGGCACCAATTGCTGATAGTAATTGGTTATTATTTTCACCTGTTTGTGGAAGTGAGTTTTTATTTTCATTTGGTTTATCATTAACCAATTTCAAATTATTAATTCTATCATTTCCACTTGTGGTTACGTAACTTTCATCATTAGCTTTATGTGAAGCAGAACTTGTTGCAACTGAACTTGAAACAGGTGCGTTTGAGTTTCCGTTTACAACACCAGTTGATGATGTGTTCGAACCATTGTTTGTTGCTGATGAATTATCGGCAGCTGAAGCAGCCTTGATTGCTACTGAGGCAGCACTTTGGGCTTGACTATTTGCCACTGAGGCAGCTTGACTAGCATCACTAGCAACTGAAGCAGCTGAGCTAGCAATTGCTTCATCTTTCTTAGCTTGACTTGCAGCTGAACTTGCTACTTGTTCTGCCGATGAAGCAGTACTTGCAGCACTTGAGGCAACACTAGCTGCTGAACTTGCAGTTGAGTTATCACCCTTAGCTGCAGCTGACTTAGCTACTTCATTTGCTGAATTTGCTACTGAGGCGGCACTTGAAATTACTTCTTGGGCGCTCGAAGCTACGCTTGCAGCACTTGAAGCATTACTTGCAGCACTTGAGGCAACACTGGCAGCACTTGAGGCAATTGACTGTTGCTTGTTAGCTTCTGATGCAGCTGAGTTTGCTACTGATGCAGCTGAACTTGCTACTGAGTTTTCTGGATGATTATTTGCTGCAGAGTTGGCATCATTAGCTGCACTTGATGCTGATGAACTATTTACACCAGCACCATCTGCTGAACTCTTGGCATCTGATGCGTATGATCCAGCTGCTGAGGCTGAACTCTTGGCATCTGATGCATATGAGTTTCCATTTACTTCACTAGTTGATGCTGACTTAGCACTGTTACTTGCATCGGATTCATGGTTGGCAGCTGAGCCGGCCTTGTTTGCTTCTGATGCAGCACTTTGTGCTTCGCTATTTGCAGTTGATGCATCTCTGTTAGCTTGGCTTGCTACTGATGCTGCTGAACTTGCAGTTTCTTCATCTTTCTTAGCTTGACTTGCTGCTGAACTTCCTACTTGTTCTGCTGATGAAGCATCACTGGCAGCACTTGCAGCTACACTAGCTGCTGAACTGGCAGTTGATTCATCACCATTTGATGCAGCTGACTTAGCTACTTCATTTGCTGAGTTTGCTACACTAGCGGCACTTGAGATTACTCCTTGAGCACTTGAGGCCACGTTTGCAGCACTTGATGCATCATTTGCAGCACTGGAAGCTACGCTTGCAGCACTTGAAGCAATTGTTTGTTGCTTGTTAGCTTCTGATGCTGCTGAAGTTGCTGTTGAAGCAGCCTTGCTTGCTACTGAGTTTTCTGGATGTGCTGTTGCTACGGAGTTAGCATCACTAGCTGCACTTGATGCTGCTGAACTATTTACACCAGCTTCACTTGCTGAACTCTTGGCATTTGATGCATATGATCCAGCTGCTGAGGCTGAACTCTTGGCATCTGATGCGTATGAGTTTCCATTTACTTCACTAGTTGATGCTGACTTAGCACTGTTACTTGCATCGGATTCATGGTTAGCTGCTGAGCCGGCCTTGTTTGCTTCTGATGCAGCACTTTGTGCTTCGCTATTTGCAGTTGATGCATCTCTGTTAGCTTGACTTGCTACTGATGCAGCTGAACTTGCAGTTTCTTCATCTTTCTTAGCTTGACTTGCTGCTGAACTTCCTACTTGTTCTGCTGATGAAGCATCACTGGCAGCACTTGATGCAACTTTGGCTGCTGAACTTGCAGCTGATTCATCACCTTTAGCTGCTGCTGACTTAGCTACTTCATTTGCTGAGTTTGCTACTGAAGCAGCACTTGAGATTACTCCTTGAGCACTTGAGGCCACGTTTGCAGCACTTGATGCATCATTTGCAGCACTGGAAGCTACGCTTGCAGCACTTGATGCAATTGTTTCTTGGTTCTTAGCTTCTGATGCAGCTGAAGTTGCTGTTGAAGCAGCCTTGCTTGCTACTGAGTTTTCTGGATGTGCTGTTGCTACGGAGTTAGCATCACTAGCTGCACTTGATGCTGCTGAACTATTTACACCAGCACCATCTGCTGAACTCTTTGCATCTGATGCGTATGATCCAGCTGCTGAGGCTGAACTCTTGGCATCTGATGCGTATGAGTTTCCATTTACTTCACTAGTTGATGCTGACTTAGCACTGTTACTTGCATCGGATTCATGGTTGGCAGCTGAGCCGGCCTTGTTTGCTTCTGATGCAGCACTTTGTGCTTGGCTATTTGCAGTTGATGCATCTCTGTTAGCTTGACTTGCTACTGATGCAGCTGAACTTGCAGTTTCTTCATCTTTCTTAGCTTGACTTGCTGCTGAACTTCCTACTTGTTCTGCTGATGAAGCATCACTGGCAGCACTTGATGCAACTTTGGCTGCTGAACTTGCAGCTGATTCATCACCTTTAGCTGCTGCTGACTTAGCTACTTCATTTGCTGAGTTTGCTACTGAGGCGGCACTTGAGATTACTCCTTGAGCACTTGAGGCCACGTTTGCAGCACTTGATGCATCATTTGCAGCACTGGAAGCTACGCTTGCAGCACTTGATGCAATTGTTTCTTGGTTCTTAGCTTCTGATGCAGCTGAAGTTGCTGTTGAAGCAGCCTTGCTTGCTACTGAGTTTTCTGGATGTGCTGTTGCTACGGAGTTGGCATCACTAGCTGCACTTGATGCTGATGAACTATTTACACCGGCTTCACTTGCTGAACTCTTGGCATTTGATGCGTATGATCCAGCTGCTGAAGCTGAACTCTTAGCATCTGATGCGTATGAGTTTCCATTTACTTCACTAGTTGATGCTGACTTAGCACTGTTACTTGCATCGGATTCATGGTTAGCTGCTGAGCCGGCCTTGTTTGCTTCTGATGCAGCACTTTGTGCTTGGCTATTTGCAGTTGATGCATCTCTGTTAGCTTGACTTGCTACTGATGCAGCTGAACTTGCAGTTTCTTCATCTTTCTTAGCTTGACTTGCTGCTGAACTTCCTACTTGTTCTGCTGATGAAGCATCACTGGCAGCACTTGATGCAACTTTGGCTGCTGAACTTGCAGCTGATTCATCACCTTTAGCTGCTGCTGACTTAGCTACTTCATTTGCTGAGTTTGCTACTGAGGCGGCACTTGAGATTACTCCTTGAGCACTTGAGGCCACGTTTGCAGCACTTGAAGCATCATTTGCAGCACTGGAAGCTACGCTTGCAGCACTTGATGCAATTGTTTCTTGGTTCTTAGCTTCTGATGCAGCTGAAGTTGCTGTTGAAGCAGCCTTGCTTGCTACTGAGTTTTCTGGATGTGCTGTTGCTACGGAGTTGGCATCACTAGCTGCACTTGATGCTGATGAACTATTTACACCGGCTTCACTTGCTGAACTCTTGGCATTTGATGCGTATGATCCAGCTGCTGAAGCTGAACTCTTAGCATCTGATGCGTATGAGTTTCCATTTACTTCACTAGTTGATGCTGACTTAGCACTGTTACTTGCATCGGATTCATGGTTAGCTGCTGAGCCGGCCTTGTTTGCTTCTGATGCAGCACTTTGTGCTTGGCTATTTGCAGTTGATGCATCTCTGTTAGCTTGACTTGCTACTGATGCAGCTGAACTTGCAGTTTCTTCATCTTTCTTAGCTTGACTTGCTGCTGAACTTCCTACTTGTTCTGCTGATGAAGCATCACTGGCAGCACTTGATGCAACTTTGGCTGCTGAACTTGCAGCTGATTCATCACCTTTAGCTGCTGCTGACTTAGCTACTTCATTTGCTGAGTTTGCTACTGAGGCGGCACTTGAGATTACTCCTTGAGCACTTGAGGCCACGTTTGCAGCACTTGAAGCATCATTTGCAGCACTGGAAGCTACGCTTGCAGCACTTGATGCAATTGTTTCTTGGTTCTTAGCTTCTGATGCAGCTGAAGTTGCTGTTGAAGCAGCCTTGCTTGCTACTGAGTTTTCTGGATGTGCTGTTGCTACGGAGTTGGCATCACTAGCTGCACTTGATGCTGATGAACTATTTACACCGGCTTCACTTGCTGAACTCTTGGCATTTGATGCGTATGATCCAGCTGCTGAAGCTGAACTCTTAGCATCTGATGCGTATGAGTTTCCATTTACTTCACTAGTTGATGCTGACTTAGCACTGTTACTTGCATCGGATTCATGGTTAGCTGCTGAGCCGGCCTTGTTTGCTTCTGATGCAGCACTTTGTGCTTGGCTATTTGCAGTTGATGCATCTCTGTTAGCTTGACTTGCTACTGATGCAGCTGAACTTGCAGTTTCTTCATCTTTCTTAGCTTGACTTGCTGCTGAACTTCCTACTTGTTCTGCTGATGAAGCATCACTGGCAGCACTTGATGCAACTTTGGCTGCTGAACTTGCTGCTGATTCATCACCTTTAGCTGCTGCTGACTTAGCTACTTCATTTGCTGAGTTTGCTACTGAAGCAGCACTTGAGATTACTCCTTGAGCACTTGAGGCCACGTTTGCAGCACTTGATGCATCATTTGCAGCACTGGAAGCTACGCTTGCAGCACTTGAAGCAATTGATTGTTGCTTGTTAGCTTCTGATGCTGCTGAAGTTGCTGTTGAAGCAGCTGAACTTGCTACTGAGTTTTCTGGATGTGCTGTTGCTACGGAGTTGGCATCACTAGCTGCACTTGATGCTGATGAACTATTTACACCAGCTTCACTTGCTGAACTCTTAGCATTTGATGCGTATGATCCAGCTGCTGAAGCTGAACTCTTAGCATCTGATGCGTATGAGTTTCCATTTACTTCACTAGTTGATGCTGACTTAGCACTGTTACTTGCATTAGATTCATGGTTGGCAGCTGAGCCGGCCTTGTTTGCTTCTGATGCAGCACTTTGTGCTTGGCTATTTGCAGTTGATGCATCTCTGTTAGCTTGGCTTGCTACTGAGGCAGCTGAACTTGCAGTTTCTTCATCTTTCTTAGCTTTACTTGCAGCTGAACTTCCTACTTGTTCTGCTGATGAAGCATCACTGGCAGAACTTGCAGCTACACTAGCTGCTGAACTGGCAGTTGATTCATCACCATTTGATGCAGCTGACTTAGCTACTTCATTTGCTGAATTTGCTACTGAAGCAGCACTTGAGATTACTCCTTGAGCGCTTGATGCTACGTTTGCAGCACTTGAAGCATCACTGGCGGCACTTGAGGCAACATTTGCAGCACTTGAAGCAATTGATTGTTGCTTGTTAGCTTCTGATGCTGCTGAAGTTGCTGTTGAAGCGGCTGAACTTGCTACTGAATTTTCTGGATGTGCTGTTGCTACTGAGTTAGCATCTTTTGCGGCACTTGACGCTGCTGAACTATTTACACCAGCTTCACTTGCTGAACTCTTAGCATTTGATGCATATGATCCAGCTGCTGAGGCTGATGAATTTGCAGCAGAAGCATATGAATTTCCATGTACTTCACTTATAGCTGCGGAATTTGCACTATTACTTGCATCTGAGGCATGTTTTTGTGATGGATTTGAGTAAGTAACAAAATCATTAGTAGTAAACGAAACTTTGTTGGTACTTGTACCAGTCTCATCTTTAATTACATGAACCTTAACTTCAATTGTATTTTTATCTTTGTTAAACCCTTTAATAGTAGGAGTATTAATGGTGATAGTATCACCATCTTTTCCCTTAACTATTTGAGTAAACTGAGCTAAATCCATATCTGAAATATTAGGATCAACATCTTTAATATTAGAAGGGATTACTACACTACCACTAAAAACATTATCGTCATTTACAGTAGTTAAATAGTCTGAATAACTGAAAGAATAAATTTCACCAGGATCCAATTTCGATTGATTTGCCTGGATAGCAATCATTGAATCACCACTAGTCAAGACTTGTCCATTACTTTCATTAGTTGCATCTTTTAAATGATCTCCAACTAAAATACGACGGGTATTCAAATAATTATAAATGTTTGAAGAACTTCCTCTATTATAGTTACCTCCATAAATAGTTGAATTAGAAACTGGATCAGTGTACAAATTCAAACTATCATTAGAGATTTTAATACCCTTATTCCCATCAGCAACAACATTTACATCATCATTTTGTTTACCACGAGTTTTAGTTGATAAGGCCGTATCCATGAAAATACCAAAATTTTTATTAAACGTACTATTACCTTGATTTAGGAAAGTAACAAAGTGATTAATTTGACCGGTTTCACCTAATTCAACAACTTCCATAATTTGAATGTTATCACTAGTATTCATAACTTTTGCAATACGCATTCTGGAATCACTAGTATTTACAAAAAATTTAATATATTTACTAGTTTTAACTGTTTTATCAAAATTTGAACTTGAATCAGATGTGTAAAATGGCGTAAATTTAGTACTATTACCATCTCTTTGATAATATCCTGAAGTTCTTGCTGATCCAAAATCATAAGTATAAGTATATGTAACCTCGTCAACTTTAATAGTAGCATTTACAAAAGGACGATCTGGCAATGTTGAATTGTCAGAACTTGTATTAATTCCTGCAGCATCAGAAAAGTCAGTAAGACCGTTTCCAGCCGGATTCTTTAGTGCTGGATCACCACTTGGAGACAAAGTAATCGTATATTCTTTCCCATCAACTTTATTGATAAACGTTCTACTAATGGTGGCATTGTTTGAATTGTAATCAACACTTTGCCATCCTTCAGCTGGTGTTAATAAATTAGTCAAATCTTTGTTTTCTTGACTATTACTACCATCTCTTAAAGTAACTTGTGGCGAACGAAGCATCGTCTCATTAGAAGTGAGACTAGCTTGACTACTAGTACTTGCTTCACTCTTTAAAGTTGATTGACTGTTTGTGCTTGCTTCACTCTTTACAGTTGCTTGGCTGTTTGTAGTTGCATCACTCTTTACAGTTGCTTGGCTGTTTGTAGTTGCATCACTCTTTAAAGTTGATTGGCTGTTTGTAGTTGCATCACTCTTTACGGCTGATTGACTATTAACACTAGCTTCGCTCTTTACGCTTGATTGACTGTTTGTGCTTGCTTCACTTTTTACATCTGCCTGACTATTAGCACTTGCCCCACTATCTGGAACCGGTTGACTAGACTTAGCTACTCCAGAAGAAACTTCATCGGCCTTAACGCTATTGACATTAAGAGCAACGCTTCCTCCACCTAATAACATCATTGATGCAATAGAAACAACAATCCACTTGCCTTTAACTTTACGCAATAATTTTTTATCATTCGTTTTGTTAAATTCACGTTTATTGTATAACATAACTTTTTCTCCTATTTTAATAATTAATAAATTATTAATTCTGCTTACATATAAAAATTAAAATGTTCTAAAAAGCTTCCCATCATAATCTTTATTTACATTAATTTTAAAAAATCTCCTTTCCAAAAAATTTTTTCTCAGCATCTTATCCCTCAATAAGTATTACTGAATACCCAGAGAATTAATTAGTTGAATCAAAATTTAATTAAATTTAATAATAGTCATAAATATTTTAATTAATTTAATAGATTATGCAATTTATTTTAAACACTTGAATTATATCATTTAATTTATTTATTGTTAATTTATTTGTTGTATTTTTTTTAAACAATTTCTTAATTATTTTTCAACAAATTGTAAATAAAATAAAAAAGGATACAAATTAATTTTGTATCCTTTTTATAGTGAGAATTAATACAAAAAAGAGCACCGTTATTCGGTGCCCTTTTGAAAATTAATATTAAAAATTAATGCTACCTTGAATTCTTGGATAAGGAATCACATCACGAATATTATCCATTCCAGTCACATACATTAGTAATCTTTCGAAACCAATTCCGTAACCTGAGTGTTTGGTTGCTCCATACTTACGTAAATCTAAGTACCAGTCATACTCAGCCTGAGGTAACCCAAATTCATCCATTTTTGCTTGAAGAACATCTTCGCGTTCTTCACGTTGACTACCACCAATTAATTCTCCAATTCTTGGTACTAATAAGTCAACTGCAGCAACTGTCTTTTTATCAGTATTATCACGCATATAAAATGCTTTAATATTACGAGGATAATCAGTAACAAATACAGGACGCTTAAAGACTTGTTCTGCCAAGTATTGTTCATGTTCTGAGTTTAAATCAATTCCCCATTTAACTGGGAATTTAAAGTCTGCGTCGCTCTTTTCCAATAAATCAATTGCTTCGGTATAAGTAATTCGAGCAAAATCTTCATCAACAGTCTTGTGGAGTAATTCTAATAAATTATTATCAACGTTATCATTTAAAAATTGAAGATCAGCTGCAGCATGATCCAATAAATAATTAACCACGTATTTTAATAATCCCTCTGATGAATCTAAAACTTCTGGAAGTTCAGCAAAGGCCATTTCTGGTTCAATCATCCAAAATTCAGCAGCATGTCGTTTAGTATGTGAATCTTCGGCTCTAAATGTCGGACCGAATGTGTATACATTTCTAAATGCTAAGGCAAATGGTTCCACTTGTAATTGTCCACTAACCGTTAAATTAGTTTCTTCACCAAAGAAATCTTTGCTGTAATCATTTTTTCCATTTTCATCTTTTGGAGTGTCTTGATCATCTAATGTAGTTACTCGGAACATCTCACCAGCACCTTCAGTATCAGAACTGGTAATGATTGGTGTATTTACGTAAACAAAATCATCCTTTTGTAGATATTCATGAATTGCAAACGCTGCTAATGAACGAATCTTGAATACGGCATAAAAAGTATTGGTTTTAGGACGTAAATGAGCAATTGTCCGTAAGTATTCTAATGAATGAGCCTTCTTTTGAAGGGGATAATCAGGATCTGAAGCCCCTTCAATATTAATTTCTTCTGCATGTAACTCAAAAGGTTGTTGTGCATCTGGTGTCTCAACTAACTTACCAGTAACCTTTAATGTTGAACTAATTGGAAGTTTAATTACTTCTTCAAAGTTAGCTAAGTTATCACGTTTAGCAATTACTTGAACATTTTTAATGTATGAACCATCATTAACTTCAATAAATGCAATTTTTTTGGAAGAACGGGTTGTTCTAATCCAACCAGAAACAGAGATTGCATCTTCCCCAAAGTCTCGTGACTTAGTATATAAATCTTTAACTAAAACATCAGTCATCGTATTTTCTCTCCTTAATTTTGACAATATAAAAAGACCCCGTCTGCAAGGGACGAGATCTTCGCGGTACCACCCAAATTGTTTAATAATTAAACCAACTCTAACCGGAAATAACGCTCCGAACACGTTGGCTTTTAACCAATTTTTAGCGGTGTTTTTCTTTAAAGTATTTAACCAGGCTTCCACTACCCCTAGCTCGCTACATAAATTATCTTTAAGTACTCTTCCGTTAACTTTTATACTTACTACTTAAAATATACAATATCAATCTTAATTTTGCAATTTATTTTAGCTTACTTTCTTAGAGCCACACAAGTTCCTTCGGGCACCTCAAAGTCCTTTTGCAACATGGTTAACAATCCAGTGGCTGCATCTCTTTCATATAAGGTAGCGTTATTAGTGTTTTGGTTAACTACCACTAAGAAGTCTTCGGTCTTATTAAAATTAAAATCTCTGGGAAATTCACCTTCAGTAGAAATCACTTGCACTAATTTAACGTTTCCATCGGCTTGAATCGCAAAAACGGCGATACTATCGTTTCCACGGTTGGAAACGTACACAAACTTGCCATCCGCAGAAACCCGAATTGCAGCTGCCCCATTATGCTCATTCCAATCCTCAGGAATAGTAGAGACAATTTGTTGTGTTTCTAATTCGCCAGTTTCTTCATTATAATTTAAAACTGCAAGTTCACTAGCTAATTCACCTACTAAATAAGCTTTACCGGTTTTTTCAACAAACTTAATATGACGAGGACCAAAACCAGGATTGTAACTAGATTCACTGACCAAACTCAACTTACCAGCTGTAGATAAATTGTAAATATAAACTTTATCTAATCCAAGGTCACAAACTACTAAACGATTATCATAAGTTAAATCAGCATAATGTGGATGTGCCCCACTAGCCTGTTCTGGACGAGGACCCACTTCGCCATCATCATGAATCCGATCAGTTTCGGTTAATGTACCATCTTCATTCATAGAATAGATAATCACATCACCAGAATGATAATTAGCGGTATAAACATTTTGATGTTTTTCATCAACGGTTACGTATGCTGGGCTACTACCATCTTCAAGAAGTGACTGTACTTGATTAAATGGAGTATTGGCTGCATCAAGAGCGATTATTCCGCCCTTAACCTGATCATTAACTGATTGTTTATCAATTGCGTATACGTGATGTGTATCTGATTCAGCTAAATACGTTGGTGAACCAGCTTTAGCAACTAACTCAGCATTTTGTAGTTCCTTTTTTTCAGTGTTCAACTCAATTTGGTAAACACCCTTACTTTGTTGTTTAGTGTAAGTACCAACTAAAAATTTTTCTGTCATGATTTTCCTCCAACTTTTGTATGCTTAAATTATCCCATACTAAGAATTAGTGGTAAAGAAACATTAGTTATTAACCTAAATGATTTTCAGCTAATATTTTTTGAACTTCTGCTTCCATTTCCGGTGTCCGTTTCCACTCTTGAAACTCTGTCATTTTTTCGGTGGGCATGGTAAAGTTTTCATTTATATAATTTTCATAATTAATGACGTGTCCGGAATGAGGAATATTAATTTCTAGAATTCGAACTTGTTTAATAAAACCTCTTTCCGCAGCCAATTCAGCTCGACCATTTTGCACGACATTACTAATTTCCAAGTATTTACTGCCATCTAATCTAGTGATTTCTTCAATTAGACTTAAAGTTTCATTACTCTTCATTGTTTTCATAATTTTATCTCCATAACCACACAAAAAAAGAATTGATCAATCAATTCTTTTTTTAATTAAATACTATTCTACTGTAACACTCTTTGCTAAATTACGTGGTAAGTCTACGTTAAGTCCTTTATTTAAACTAGTATAGTAGGCTAATAATTGTGCTGGAATTACACTCAACAATGGTGTCAATAATTCATCAACATCCGCGATCACAAACGTATCTTCTGGCTTAGCTAAACTCTTCTTGGCAATTGCCAATGTTTTAGCACCTCGAGCAGCAGTTTCAGCCAAATTACTTCTAGTTAATCCTGCGGTATCATCTTGAGTGATAATTCCGATTACAGGCGTCCCTTCCTCAATTAAAGCAATAGTTCCGTGTTTTAGTTCTCCTGAAGCAAATCCTTCTGCATGAACATAAGAAATTTCTTTTAGTTTCAACGCTGACTCAAGTGAAACTGTGTAGTCAACTCCCCGTCCAATGTAAAATGCTTGTTTAGCATCCACAAAGTAATCTTTAGAAACTTGATTAATAATTTCTTTTTCTTCTACTAAACTTTGCATTTCTGTAGCAATTAATCCTAATTGGTATTTAAGATCAAAATCGGTTGCCTTTTGGTTTCCTTTGCTCATTCCCACTGCTTTAGCCACAATTGCTTCTAAAGCAATTTGTGCAGTATAAGCTTTCGTTGAAGCAACTGAAATTTCTGGTCCCGCATTTAAGAGTAAAGTGAAATCAGCTTCTCGAGAAAGAGTTGAGTTAGCAACGTTTGTAATCGTCAAACTAGGTAGTTTTTTTGCATTAACGTTCACTAACACTTGACGGCTATCAGCGGTTTCTCCACTTTGTGATAAGAAAATAAAGAATGGTTTTTCTGAAAGTAATGGTTTTTCATAAGCAAATTCAGAAGCCACGTGTACTTCAGTTGGAATTCCTGTAAGTGCTTCTAGTTGTTTTTTACCAACTAAACCAGCGTGATAACTAGTACCAGCTCCCACAATGTAGAAACGGTCTGCCTGAGACATTGCCTTTAATAATTGATCATTAATAACTGGTTTACCATTTTCATCCAAGTACTCTTTAGCTAACTTACGCATTACATTTGGTTGTTCATCAATTTCTTTAAGCATGTAGTATGGATAAGTTCCTTTTTCAGAATCACTAGGATCAACGTTTACTTCAAAATGTTTTCTTTCTGATAACTCACCGGCTTGATCATAAACTTGAACACTATCCGGTTTAACAATACATACATCACCATCTTGAATTTCCATAAAGGTGTTCGTGACATCTAGCATTGCAATTGAGTCAGAACATACTACGTTGCAGTGATCACCTAATCCAATTAGTAAAGGACTCTTGTTTTTAGCAACGTATAATGTTTCTGGATCTTCTTTATCCATTAATAAAAAGGCATATGAAGCGTTCTTTAATAAAGAAATAGTTTTCTTAAAGGCATCCTTAGTTGAAAGACCTTCTTTTGAGAATTTATCAACTAACTGAACAATTACTTCAGTATCAGTTTGACTATGGAACTTAACATCTTGGAGATATTCATCCTTTAATTCTTGGTAATTTTCAATCACACCATTGTGAACTAAATAAAAACGATTGTCATCAGAAAATTGGGGATGAGCATTTTCTGTAGTAACTCCCCCATGAGTTGCCCAACGAGTATGACCAATTCCTGCTGTTCCCTGTACTTCTGGTGTTATTTTTTCGTTTAAATCAGCAATACTACCAGTGGTTTTCACTAAAAAGTTTGACCCCGCTTGATCATCAACAAAAATTCCCGCAGAATCATATCCTCGATATTGAAGCTTTTCTAATCCATGAACTAAAATTTTAGTTGCATTTTCATTTCCAGTAATTCCAACTACTCCACACATAATTACTCCTCATTTCAAATTGGTATATATCATTTAATTTATATTATTAATTTATGTAACATAGACTATAATAGTATTTTAAGGATACCATGTCAAAGAATAACTATAAATTGGTATACGTCAGACTTTATATAATTTTAAAAAAAAACAGCATTTCTGCTGTTTTTTTTTATTCATTATTTTGAGCAACTACTTCAGCAATTCTTTGCGCATAATCGTTACTTTCCTTTTCAGTAGGTGCTTCCACCATTACACGTAATAATGGTTCCGTTCCACTAGGTCTAACCAAAATGCGTCCATCACCATTCATCTCTGTTTCAACTTCTTTAATGATTTCTTGAACGGGAGCTGGATCCATAGCCGTTTTCTTATTTTTAACGGTCACATTCACTAAACTTTGTGGATATTTGGTTACCTCAGCGGCAAGTTCAGAAAGTTTCTTCCCGGTTTCTTTCATGATTGACATCAATTGGATACTTGTTAGCATTCCATCTCCGGTGGTTACAAAGTCAAAGAAAACAATGTGTCCAGACTGTTCCCCACCAAGATTATAACCATTAGCCTTCATTTCTTCGACGACATAGCGATCTCCAACTTTAGTTTTTACACTCTTTAACCCGTTGGCTTCCATTGCTTTATACATTCCCAAGTTACTCATTACAGTAGTAACAATCGTGTCCTTTTTCAAACGACCATGTTCATTCATGTATTTACCACAAATGTACATAATTTTATCACCGTCAACCAGTTCACCGTTCTCATCGACTGCAATACAACGATCTCCATCACCATCAAAGGCAATTCCTAATTGTGAGCCATCTTCAACTACCTTCTTTTGCAACTCTTCCGGATGAGTTGAACCAACTTGGTCATTAATATTTGTTCCGTTAGGATTAGTAGCCATGGTAGTAAAGTCTAGTTCTAAGTCAGCATATAACCGAGGCATTAACGCACTGGTGGCTCCATTAGCAGCATCAACAGTTACCTTAATCCCATTTAGGTTGTCAGGAATACTTTGTGCAATAAAATGAAGATATTTTTGCCCCGCTTCATTATAGTTAGTTGCGGTTCCTAATCCAGCAGCTGATGGACGAGGTAGATCATCTGAACTACTTTCTAAAATCTCTTCAATGTCAGCTTCAATTTCATCAGATAGTTTATAACCATCACCACCAAAGAACTTAATCCCGTTATATTGAGCTGGATTATGGGAAGCTGTAATCATAACTCCTGCATCTGCGTTTTGATCTCGAACTAAATAGGCAACTCCTGGGGTCGTTACGATTCCTAAACGAACAACTTCGATTCCCACTGATAACAATCCAGCTACTAGGGCATCTTCTAACATTTGTCCAGAAATTCTAGTATCTCTAGAAACTAAAACTCGTGGTTGATGATCATCAGAACTACGCTTAGTTAGCGCATAACCACCAGCTCGTCCAGCCCGAAAGGCTAGTTCTGGGGTTAATTCTTGATTAGCAACTCCGCGAATTCCATCAGTTCCAAAATATTTCATAATTTTCTCCATTCGTTAATAATTCTAACTATTTTCTTTTTCAACCGTTAAATTAACCGTTGTTGTTGAAGGTGAAATGACAACGTTAACCGTTTGTCCTTTTTCATCAAGCGCTTCAATCACAGTAGTCTGCTTTAAATTATTATCAATTGTTTTATCTAATTGAACTTTGGCAACTACTTTTTTAATCTTATTGACTTCTTCTTCTGGACCGGTAATTTTGGCCTTACTGATATCCTTTTCCGCTTTTGATACCTTATATCCACTCGCAATATTCTTTTTAGAATAATCTACTTGAACAGGATAAGTAGCGGTCTTACGTTCTTGAATATTTACTTTAATTTTTTCTGGTTTAATTTTTGCTTTTAGTTCTGAGTTTAACCCAGTTTGCTTCAATTTAACTTCATGAACTCCGGCTGTCAACCGATTTAAATCGGCAACTACTTTAAAGTTTTTTGTATTTGCTGTCGTAGTCACTAACGCTGATGGACCCGTTAAATCAACCCGGACGTTATTTGGATAACCAACTACAAAGTATTTTTCTGAATTAACATTTAGTTGTAGTGGCACACTAACGCTACGACTTTCATTTGATGTTAACTGTGTATTAGTACTATTAGTCGATTTTAACGTTTTATTATTATGCGCTAGCATAAACAAACTTAAAGAACAAAATAACGATACTAACAAGCAAAAGGTTTTGCTTTCAAAAAATTTCTTCATTCTTTACCTCTTTCCAAAATGCTTCGTAAAGAAAGCAGCAATTTCACCAATGATTAATTGACGATTGTTTCCTGAATTTTTCTTAATTAATTGACTTCTAAGGTATTTTTTATAGTCAACTTGTGTCATGCCACGAAGCAATTCATTATTTCTGGTAATTGATACTTCTCCAGTTTCCTCAGAAATGACAATTGTAATTGCATCGGTCACTTCAGAAATACCCACTGCTGCCCGGTGTCTAGTCCCTAATTCTTTAGGAATTAAATTACTTTGCGAAAGTGGCAAATAAGAGGCTGCTGAAGCAACTTTAAAGTCCTTAATAATTACTGCTCCATCGTGTAATGGCGTATTAGGGATGAAAATGTTAATTAGTAATTGGCTTGAGGTATCAGCATTCAACGGAATTCCCGTTTCAATATATTCCTCTAACCCAGTTTTCATTTGGATACTCATCAAAGCACCAATTCTACGTTTTGACATATATTGAATCGATTTATCTAAAGCTTCGATTAATTTTTCTGCTTTAGCATTTTCCTGTTGGGATTGTTTAAAATACGACTGTCGTCCCAGTTTCTCCAGCGCACGTCTAATTTCCGGCTGAAATACTACAATAATTCCAATGACTCCCCAATTAATTACCTGGTTCAAAATCCAAGTTGTCATGGTTAAACCCAGATACCAACTAATTACTTTGGCAATGATTAGTACTATAATTCCGCGAAATAGTTGGATTGATCTCGTTCCGCGCATTAGCATAATTAATTCATAGATTAAAATCCAAACTACTACGATATCAATTACATTACTTAAGTTATGAATCGTTAAAATGTTACTCCAATTGACATTCATAAATCGGCTACCCTCCCTAAAATATTCAGTTCTAATTATAACACTACCAATAGTAGTCTTAATAGAAGGCCTTTTGATTAAAGACTAAATATTTTAATAAAATAATAGTTTAACCGTTAAATTATTTTATTTTTTCGTTATTATATAATTAGAGGTGATTGTTATGTCAAAAAGTAAAAAATGGCAAATTAGAGTTTTCTTCCTAATTTGGCTAATTTTTATCAAACTATTTATCAAAGATTCACTCTTTGGCTTTTTACTACTAAATACGTTTTTAGGTTATATTCCAATTGAAGTTAGTTTTCACATCGGAGATCAGCCCAAACAAAATATTTTAGTATTCTGGTTTTTAACGGCCGTGTGGGTGGTCTTTTACCCAAATGCCCCCTATATTTTAACTGATTTATTACATCTATCCTGGCTTCATTCTAGCGATATTAATGGATTATTAAAATTAGATAGCCACATCTGGTTCTTATATACTAGCTTGCTAATTAGCGCTTTAACTTGTGCTTTCATTGGATTTTGGGGACTAATTCACGTTGCAAAAGCAATTAATGCTAAACTACACATTCAAAATCGAGTAACCAATTTTGTAGTAACATGTGGTCTGATATTTGTTAGTTCAGTTGGTTTATACATCGGTCGTTTCCTTCGTGTTCACACCATTTATCTATTAGTTAATCCTAAATTCTACATTAAATTGTTTATGAATATGTGGAATCGTCAGATGGTAATCTTTGTGGTCTTAATGACGATTGCTCAACTAATGATTTATTGGATTTATACGATTTTTGCTTCCAGTGATGAAAAATAAAAAGAAATCAATCATAAGATTGATTTCTTTTTTATTTACCAATAACTCTAACTTCCGTTTCAAGTTTAATTTTAAACTTATCCCAAACCGTTTCTTGCACGTGTTTAATAACGTTTTCATAATCAGTAGCCGTTGCATGATCAACATTTACAATAAAACCCGCATGTTTTTTAGAAACTTCTGCTCCACCAGAACGGTATCCTTGCAAGCCAGAATCATGGATTAGCTTGCCCGCAAAATGTCCTTTAGGGCGCTTAAATACAGATCCACATGAAGGATATTCCAGAGGTTGTTTTGACTTTCTAAGATAATTCAAATGATCCATTTCCATTTGAATTAAAGTTTTATTTCCGGGTTTCAATTTAAATGTGGCTGCTAGGACAATCCCGCCATTATCTTGTACTTTACTATGGCGATAACCAAAATCTAGTTCTGCATTAGTCATTGTCACCACAGATCCGTTTTGATCTAAGACTTGTGCGGTTTCTAGAATATAGTCAGTTTCTCCGCCATAAGCACCGGCGTTCATGTATACTCCTCCACCAATACTTCCAGGAATTCCAGCAGCAAACTCCATTCCAGTTAATCCGGCAGCTTGTGCAACTTGAGTGGTCTTCACGTAAGCTGCACCAGCTTCAGCCGTAATTCGTTCGCCAGCAACTGTAATTTTTTTCATTTCGGTCAAAATCAAGGTTAATCCCACAATTCCGTTATCACTAACGATTAAATTACTGGCGTTTCCTAAAACGGTTACTGGAATCTGATTTTGCTGAGCAAATTCTAACAGTGCTTGAGTTTGATCAACTGAGGTGGGAAATGCTAAAAATTCAGCCTTCCCTCCCGTTTTAGTCCAAGTATAATTCGATAAGGGTTCATTTTTTAATATTTTAATATCTTTAAATTGTTCCGTTAAATTAACTACCATGTTTAAATTCCTTTCGTGATTCATTATTCATTTTATCACGCACCATCAGTTAAAACCATGGAAGAAACCATTCGTGATATACTAAAAATACATTAAGGAGGACTACGTATGAATTTTATCTCTTGGAATGTTAACGGAATTCCTGCAATCTTAAAAGAAAATTTTTTAGAATTTATTGAGGCAGCAAACCCTGATTTAGTTTGTATACAAGAAACCAAAGTAAGTGACAACGAAAATAATATTAATTTACCTAATCAATATTATCAATACTTTAATAATACCCAAAATGGTGTTGGGGGAACTGCAGTATTTACCAAAATCAAACCACTTTCTACTAGTTTTGGTACCTCAGAAGCTGATTCTGACAAACAAGGTCGGATACAAACTTTAGAGTTTGAAAACTATTATTTAGTCAATGTTAATTCCCCAGCCGCTGGAAAAGAATTAGTTAATCTAGATCAAAAAGTTTTTTGGATGAAACAACTGAATGACTATGTGGAAAAATTGGAAACTACGAAACCGGTTATTCTAAGTGGAACTCTCAATGTAACTCCTACCAGTCAGGATTTAGCTAAAGCTGATAAACGCAAAAATACCGCTGGAAATACCGAACCAGAAATTAACCAATTCAATGAGTTGATTAACTCAGGCTTAACAGACGTTTTCCGAGAATTTCACCCCAACGAGGCCAAGTATACTTGTTGGAAAGATACAGAAATGGCTAGAATGAAAAATCAGGGTTGGCGTACCGACTATTTCTTAGCTTCAAATCAGCTTAATCCTGAACTTGTATCAATGCGAATTTTTGATACCATTCCTGGTTCTACCCATTGTCCCCTTCAACTAACTACCAATAATTTAGATGAGAAAGGATAACCATCAAGATGAATTTTGTGGCATTTGACTTTGAAACTGCAGCTAACCAAAGAGCAAGTGCATGTTCTTTAGCACTAACTGTAGTTCGCGATGATAAGGTGGTCGATGAATTCTACTCACTAATCAATCCTGAAGTCGACTTTAATTGGCGTAATATTCAGGTTCACGGAATTCATAGTAAGGATGTTAAAGACGCCCCTACTTTCCCTGAAATTTGGGAAATCATCAAACCCTTCTTTAAAAGAAATCGATTAGTAATTGCTCACAACAACCAATTCGATAACAGTGTTTTAAAGAAAAGTTTAGAGCGTTATCGGCTACCAATAGCACACTATCAAACTCTGGATACCGTTAAAACTTCTAAAAAGTTTTATCCCGGCTTTAGCAATCACAAGCTAAATACTGTTAGTGAAGAACTAGGCATCAAATTAGAACATCATCATAATGCGTTAGATGATAGTTTAGCGTGTGCTAACATTTTAATTTACCAACACCAAAAATTTGGCGATGAAGCAATTCGACCCTTCGTTAAAAATATTTAAAAAAAGCGATGACAAATGTCATCGCTTTTAATTTAAACTCATTTTAATTGAATTTTTCGTTTCAGAAATTGTTTTAAAGCCCATCTTTTCGTACAATTTTTGGGCTGGTTTGTTGGCAGTTAAGACTTCTAGAAGTAAATTATCCAATTTACTATCTTGTTGTTGCCATTCAATAATTGAATCTAATAGTAAGGTACCTAATCCCATCCTTTGATAATCAGCTAAAACAGCGATTCCTAATTCACCAACCCCGGGTTTAACCTCCGTAACGGTCGTAATACCAATTAATTTTTCACCTGCAACCGCCAATAAAATTAGATTTGAACCGGAAACTTGAATTTGGTAAATTTGTTGCTGTAATTCTTCAGCATCAATTTTGTGCAAATCAACATTTAATTCAAAAAAATCAGATTCTGTTTCCAATTTATTTAATAACGCAATTAAGTCATTGGCATCGGCTGGTTGGGCTGCTACAATTCGGATTTCTACATCATTTTCCATTAATTGCTAATCCCTCAGTTTCAATAATTTTTTCAAAATGATCTCCTTTAGCAATCAAATCAATCTCACGGTCATTTTCACCCAATTGATCTAATCGTTTAAACTGCAATCTTAAATACTCATTAGGTAATTCGCTATCCGCAAACTTAGACCATTCAACTACACTCACACCATCGCCATCAAAATATTCGTCTAGCCCAAGTTCATCACTACCACCCGTTTCTAAGCGATAGACATCCATATGATACAAGGGAAGGCGTCCGTCTTGATATTCACGAATAATTGTAAAAGTCGGACTTTTAATGTTTCGTTTAATTCCTAATCCTAAGGCCAATCCCTTAGTAAAGGTTGTTTTTCCCGCACCTAAATCACCATCAAGCAGTAAAACATCACCTGGTTTCAGCAATTTAGAAATACTTTGGCCTAGTTTTTCAGTCTGTTCTGGACTTTTAACTTTTAAATTTAAATTCTTAGTCATCGGCTAACGTTTGTCCCGCAGTAATAATTGCTACTTTGTAGACATCCTCACTGTTACAGCCTCGTGATAAATCTGAAACTGGTTTATTTAATCCTTGTAAAATAGGTCCAATCGCTTCAAAACCACCAAGCCGTTGTGCAACTTTATAACTAATGTTACCGGCTTCCAGGTCTGGAAATACAAAGACATTTGCGTTACCAGCAACCTTAGAATCTGGTGCCTTTGATTTAGCAACTTCTGGAACAAAGGCCGCATCAAATTGTAATTCACCATCAATTGGCATTTCTGGTGCCATTTCTTTGGCTAGTTTAGTTGCATTGGCTACCTTTTCCACTTCTTCACTCTTAGCAGATCCCATAGTTGAAAAACTTAATAAAGCCACTTTGGAATCAATATCAAACAAACGAGCAGTTTTACCACTTTCAACCGCGATTTCAGCTAATTGTGCTTCGTTAGGATTAATGTTAATTGCACAATCAGCAAAAAGATAACGTTGATCATCCTTTTGCATAATAAATGACCCACTAATTAATTTAACCCCGGGTTTAGTTTTAATAATTTGTAATGCCGGACGGACCGTATCACCAGTTGGATGAGCAGCTCCTGACACCATTCCATCTACGTCATTCATATAAACCATGGTCGTTCCAAAATAATTAGGATCTTTTAGCCATTGAGCAGCTTGTTCGGCAGTAGTCTTTCCGTTTCTTCTTTCAACAATTGCCTGAATCATTTGTTCTTTAATAATTTCAGAAACTCGATCTAAATCGATGATTTCTAAACCAGTTAAATCAATGTTTAATTCTTGGGCTTGTTCCTCAATTTTGGCTTCGTTACCTAATAAAACCGGAGCAGCTAAATTATCATTTAATAATCTAGCAGCGGCTTGAATAATTCGTTGATCTTCACCTTCTGGAAAAACTAATTTAATTTGTTTTCCTTTAACTTTAGTTTTTAAACTTTCAAATAAATCCATGATTTCCTCCAATTATTTAAACGTTACGTGCTCAGGAAGTTGCCAATCAATTGGTGTCTCTCCCATCGCCTCTAGCGCAATGTTGGTCTTCGAAAATGGTCGAGAACCAAAAAATCCTCGATAAGCTGACAACGGACTAGGATGCGCAGACTGAATTACTACATTAGTTTCTTCATCAATAAGTTTAATTTTTTTGCGTGCAGCATTTCCCCACAAAATAAAGACTACCGGTTCCGTCCGCTTAGACAATTCGGTAATTGCGTAATCAGTCAACATTTCCCAACCTTCATTTTGATGTGAAAAAGCCACCCCATCACGAACAGTTAGTACTGAGTTTAAAAGTAAAACTCCTTGATCAGCCCACCGTTTTAAATAACCGTGTTCTACCGGTTCAATTCCTAAATCACTGTTTAGCTCTTTATAAATGTTCCGTAATGACGGCGGTAATTTGACACCTGGTTCAACGGCAAAACTCAAACCAATTGCTTGATGAGGTCCGTGATAGGGATCTTGGCCAAGAATAACCACCTTTGTTTGACTAAAAGAAGTCCATTCAAACGCCTGAAAAATCCTTTGCATCGTTGGATAAATTGTATACTTCTCATATTCATCCACTAAAAAACGACGTAACTTTTGATAGTAAGGCTTTTCAAACTCTGGTTCTAGGATTGGCCACCAATCGTTATCAATAAATTGCTTCAACTTTCCCACCTCGTGAATATATTAACATAGTTTTTACAAAAAAAGCCGATGAACTTATTTTTAAATTCAAGAGCTATTTTTACATATATCTAATTAGTTCGGTCTAGTAATGTTTCATAACTCGATCAATTTGGCGTTTTTGCTCACGGGCCTTAATATCGTGACGTTTATCGTATTCACGTTTACCCTTAGCAATTCCAATCAGTACTTTTGCAAAGTTATGCTTTAAATAAACTTTAAGTGGAACAACGGTTACTCCCTTAGTGGCGACAGCATCCCCTAATTTTTTAATTTCACGCTTGTGCAAAAGCAATTTTCGACTTCGTAACGGATCATGATTAAATTGGTTTCCTTCAGTATATTCATTAATATGAACATTTTGTAGAAGGGCTTCCCCATTTCGAATTGAAACAAATCCATCTTTTAGATTTAACCGTCGTTCTCGAATCGATTTAATTTCAGTTCCTGTTAAAGCAATTCCTGCTTCATAAGTTTCCTCAATAAAATAATCATGACGCGCTTTTCGATTGGTAGCCATTACATTATTATCATTTGGCTTACTCTTCTTTTTTACCATCTCAACTTCAGTCCTTATTTACGCTTTTCGATTGTAAATTTGTGTGATGATTTATGATCATTGCGGTTATTATTACGACGTTTACCATTACGAGAGTGATTATCTTTACCGTTGCGACTGTTAAACCGTCCCTTAGTATGATTTTGACGTTTAGGCAATAAATCACTCACTGGGGTATCTTCAATATCCATAATTTCAAAATCAACTGCACTTTGATCAACATCAACAGACACACACTTGATTTTAATATCTTGTCCGATTTTGAAAGTTCGCTTGGTATTTCTACCCACCAATGCCATATATTTTTCAACAAATTGGTAATAATCGTCTTTCATTCGACTAATATGAACCAAACCTTCAACTGTATTTGGTAATTGAATGAAAATTCCGAATTTCAATACTGAACTAACCACTCCATCAAATACTTGGCCAATTCGATCACTCATATATTCGGCCTTCATCATCGCATCTACTGAACGTTCAGTATCAACTGCTCTTCGTTCCGTTTCAGAACTATGAACACCAATTTCTGCAACTGCATCAGCATACTTAGCCTTGGTATCATCATTGATTCCTTGTTCTTCATAGAAGTGAATCAAACGATGAATTGACATATCTGGGTATCTCCGAATTGGTGAAGTAAAGTGAGTATAGTATTCGGCACCTAAACCAAAGTGACCCACACATTTTTCACTATATTTGGCTTGTTGCATACTTCTTAAAAGCATTACCGAAACCATTGCTTCTTCTGGTCGACCTTCAACTCTAGTTAAAATATTTTGCAAGGTCTTAGGAGATAAATGATCAGGATCAGATTTAACGTTAATTCCAAAAGCAGTTAAGAATTCAAAGAACGTCTTAACTCGGGTTGCTTCAGGAACCTCATGGATACGATAGATGAATGGAACCTTTAGTTTATGATATGTTTCTGCCACTGTTTCATTAGCAGCCAACATAAATGATTCAATTAAACGTTCTGCTGTACCACGAGTTCTTAATTGAATGTCAATTGGGTGTCCACTTTCATCAACAATAATTTTTGCTTCATCATCATTAAAATCAATGGCTCCACGACGGCGACGGGCCTTATATAAAATTTGGTGCAATTCACCCATCACTTCAAACATGGGAACTAAATCTGAATACTTTTCTCTAGTTTCTGCATCTTTATTTTCAATAATGTCATTCACGGCGTTATAAGTCATTCTGGCTTTAGAACGCATAACACTAGGATGTACTCGTGACTTAATCACTTTTCCTTGGGGAGTAATTTCCATGTCACAACTCATACATAAACGAAGTTGTTTTTCATTTAAAGAACAAATCCCATTTGAAAGTCGTCTTGGTAGCATTGGAATTACTCGGTCAGTTAAATAGCAAGAAGTTCCACGTTTATAGGCTTCTTGGTCTAACAAGCTACCTTCCTTAACATAGTGACTAACGTCTGCAATATGAACTCCTAAATGATAATTTCCATTTGGTAATTTCCAGGCAGTTACCGCGTCATCCAAATCTTTTGATTCTTCTGCGTCAATTGTAACCAAGTCTTGATCAGTAATGTCTTCTCTGCCTTCCATTTCCTCAGGAAGAACATGATCAGGAATGGCATCTGCTTCTTGCATAACATCTTCTGGAAATTGTGAAGGTACATCATGAGCATATACCACTTGTAAAATATCAATTCCGGGATCATCAACGCTACCAATTACTTGTTTTGCAACTCCAACCATCGTGTCAGTTGATCCCGCTTTGGGATATTCAGTAATGTCTGCTAAAACGACTTCGCCAGGAGTGGGATTGATTCCCACGTCAGTCACATAAAATTTCAATCCAGTTAGCTTTTTATCTTTTAATTTAATTTGACCAACATAACCTTGATCATTTTCTGTTTTGAAAAATTCACCCACTACATGAGTGTAATGACGTTCAACAATGTTAGTAACCTTGGCAGCTGGTCCTCTGTCTGAACCCTTTTGTGCTGGTTTGGTAATTTGAATTTCAACTTTATCCAAATTCATCGCACTCATAGTATCATCTGGCGCAATGAAGGCATCTTCTAATTCTTCATCGTAGGCAACAAAACCAAATCCCTTGGGGTTAGAGTGAAAAACACCCTCTAACTTTAATTCTTGCGGGTTAATTTTAAAGTTTCCTTCACTAGTAACCACCACTACTCTTTCGCGTTCTAGGGTAGCTAATTCTTGAATGATTAGCTTAAATGCAGCTGATCCATGATACTTTAAAGCATCAGCGAGATCTTCAACTTGGTAGTCGACGTTTGGATGAGCTTCTAGCTCTTGCTTAATTTCGCTTTTTAATTTATTATCTTGCACTATTTTATTCCTTTTCCCGTTTAAAGTAGTCTAACTACAAATTAACGTTTTTTAATCCTTTAGTAAAAAAAACTTCTGTAATAGACAGAAGTTTTTTAATGTCCTGATATCCACATTAGAATCAATGCAATAACAAAAAATAATATACCTAATATTACAGTTACTTTTTGGATAAATGATTCAAATCCACGTGCTTTTGATTCTGAAAATAAGTCACTTGCACCACCACTAAATGATGACATCGCATCATTATTTTTGGATGGTTGCATTAATACAGCACCAATTATCAGTACACTAACAATCCACAATAATATCATTAAGAAGTTAGTCAAAAAAATTCCTCCTACCCATTAAAACTAAAGGGGTCTATTAATCAATGTTTTAATTATAACACGTCTATTATCAATTTCCTAATCATGGAATTTATCACATAAAAAAAGAACCACTAGCAATGCTAGTAGTTCTTAATCTAATAATTATTTACTAATTACATCTTCACGAGCTTGTTTGCTCAAGTTGTAGAATGAGTGAATTCCCTTGTATTCTGAAATTGAACCAAGTTGATCTTCAATTCTCATTAATTGGTTGTACTTAGCAATTCTTTCACTACGGCTCATTGAACCAGTCTTAATTTGACCAGCATTTAAAGCAACAACTAAATCAGAAATAGTTGTGTCTTCAGTTTCACCAGAACGGTGTGAAATAATAGCAGTGTAACCAGCTTCTTTAGCCATGTTAACAGCGTTAACAGTTTCAGTTAAGCTACCAATTTGGTTAAGCTTGATAAGGATTGAGTTGGCAACACCCATAGTGATACCTTTTTCAAGGTAATCAGTGTTGGTAACGAATAAGTCATCTCCAACAAGTTGTACTTTTTTACCAAGTTTTTCAGTAGCCATTTGCCAATCTTCCCATTCATTTTCATCCAAAGGATCTTCGATTGAAATGATTGGGTACTTGTCAACGATGCTTTCAAGTAAGTCAACAAATTCAGAAGCAGTGTATGATTTACCATCACCTACTAAGTTGTATTGCTTAGTTTCTGGATCGTAAAATTCTGATGAAGCACAGTCAAAGGCGATTGAAACGTCTTTACCTGGTTTGTAACCAGCACGTTTAATTGCTTCGATAAGAATTTCAAATGGTTCTTCGTTGTTCTTCAAGTCAGGAGCAAAACCACCTTCATCACCAACGGCAGTTGAGTAACCTTTTTCATTTAAGATAGCTTTAAGAGCATGGAAAGTTTCTGAACCCATACGAACAGCTTCCTTAAATGTAGGTGCACCAACAGGCATGATCATGAATTCTTGGAAATCAACCTTGTTGTTAGCGTGGGCACCACCATTGATAACGTTCATCATTGGTGTTGGAAGAAGATGTGCATCAAATCCACCTAAGTAATTGTATAGAGGTGTGCCAAGTTCGTCAGCAGCAGCTCTTGCAGCAGCAATTGATACAGCAAGAATAGCATTTGCACCTAATTTACCCTTGTTAGGAGTTCCATCAAGCTTAATCATAGCTTGGTCAATTCCTAATTGGTCAGTAACGTCATAACCAATAATTTCTTTGGCAATCTTGTCGTTAACGTTAGCAACAGCTTTAGTAACACCCTTACCTAAGTAACGATCTTTGTTACCATCACGTAATTCAACGGCTTCGTGTTCACCAGTTGAGGCACCAGAAGGAACGATTCCACGTCCCATTGCACCATCTTCAGTGTAAACTTCAGCTTCAACAGTTGGATTACCACGTGAGTCTAAGACTTCGCGTGCATATACATCAGAAATAAGTGACATAATAAATCTCCTTAGTAATTTAAAATCAAATTATTTTTACATCTAAATTTTACAGTTTTAAAACGAACATTGCAATAAATTTACACATTTATTTAAGGCGTTTAAAATTAGCCAATTTCACAAATTCACTGGGTTGTAGGCTAGCTTTTCCGGCTAAAACACCATCAATATCTGGTTCTTGCATTAGTTTAACAATGTTTTGATCATTTACACTGCCACCATACAAGATTCGGATTTCATCGGCCACTTCATCTGAATAAATGTCAGCCAATGTTTGTCGAATCAAATAACAACCCTCTTCTGCTTCAGAGGTTGAAGCACTGTTTCCCGTCCCAATTGCCCAACTAGGTTCGTAGGCAATTACAACTTGTTTGGCCACTTCTTCATCAATTCCATGAAGTGCGGTAGTAATTTGATTGACCACCCAAGCAAAGTGATCACCGCTATCTAAACTTCCCATTGTTTCATCACAACAAATAATTGGTGTCATTTGGTTACGAAGGATAGAGTGAACTTTTTTATTAACAATATCATTTGTTTCATTAAAGTAGCGCCGCCGCTCAGAATGCCCGACGATTACATAGGGAACCTTTATTTCGGCTAAACTTTTCGGACTGACTTCACCTGTAAAAGCCCCGTAATCTTCATAAAAACAATTTTCGGCAGCAATTTGTAAAGGACTATTTAAACTATGATCTATCATTGCAGATAAAAACAGTGGCGAAGCAGCAATTACTGTTTCAACTTCATTTTTATCAGGTAATTGTTGCTTAAGTTCATCAACAAAAGCCACTGCTTCAGTTAATGACAGATTCATTTTCCAATTTCCCCCAATAAAAGGAACACGCATAATATTCCTCCTCTCTTCATCACCTTATTTTAGCCGAAAAAACACAAAATAACTAGCCAGACACAAACAAAAAATCGTTAGGAAAAACTCCTAACGATTTTAATTAATTATTTGTTTGAAACGCAAGCAATACCAGGAAGCGTTTTACCTTCAAGATATTCAAGTGAAGCTCCACCACCGGTTGAAATATGAGTTAATTGATCAGCAACTCCTAATTGCTTAACAGCAGCAGTTGAATCACCACCACCAACAATAGTTGTAGCATCATTTAGAGTACCTAAGAAACGACCCACTGATAATGTACCTTCAGCATATTTAGGCATTTCAAAGACACCCATTGGTCCATTCCAAACAACTGTTTTAGCGTCTGAAAGAACTTTTTCAAATAATGAAATAGATTTAGGACCAATGTCTAAGGCCATCATACCTTCTGGAATTGCACCATCAACTACTTTGGCTTCGGCATCATTAGAAAATTCAGGTGCAACTACTGAGTCAACTGGTAAGACAATTTTATTTCCTGCTTTTTCAAGAATGTCTTTAGCAACTTCAATCTTATCTTTTTCAACAAGTGAGTTACCAATACTAATTCCCTTAGCAGCGTAGAAAGTATATGTCATACCACCACCAATAATAATCTTATCGGCTTTATCTAATAAGTGATCAATTACACCAATCTTATCAGAAACTTTAGCACCACCTAAAATGGCAACGAATGGGTGTTTTGGATTATCAACGGCATTACCAAGGAACTTAATTTCTTTTTCAAGTAAGAAACCAGCAGCAACTTGTTTACCATCTTTTTCCATTGCAGTTGCAATTCCAACGTTTGAGGCATGACTTCTGTGAGCAGTACCAAAGGCATCGTTCACAAATACATTACCTAATGAAGCCCAGTATTCACCTAATTTAGGATCATTCTTTGATTCACGTTTAACTACTTCACCATTAATAACATCTTGGTAACGAGTATTTTCAGCAAGAAGAATTTGACCATCTTCCATGCCAGCAATTGCTTCCTCAAGTTGTGGACCTTCGTTAACGGGAACGAAAGTAACTGGCTTGTCAATTAGTTTTGCTAATTTTTCAGCAACTGGACGAAGTGATAAACCTGGTTTATCGTCTTCTGATTTAATTCTACCAAGGTGTGAGAAAAGAACTGCTTTTCCACCGTGATTAATAACCCATTTAATTGATGGTAATGCAGCGACAATTCGGTTATCGTCACCAACAACACCATCTTTAATTGGAACATTAAAGTCAACACGCATTAACACTGTTTTGCCTTTAAGTTCTAAATCATCAATGATTAATTTACTCATTTGCGATTCCTCCACTAAATTATTTTTTATAAATAAAAAACGGGAGAGGTTTACCCTCCTCCGCCTTTTAAACAAAATCTAAAATTGAGATTCAAATTACATTGCAGCAAATTTTAACAATGTGCGAACCATGTTACAAGTGAATCCCCATTCGTTATCGTACCAAGCAACAGTCTTAACTAATTCAAGGTCACCGTTCTTAACGATTTCAGTTTGACTTGGGTCAAATACTGAACCGTGATTATCACCAATGATATCAGTTGAAACAACGAAGTCTTCAGCGTAACCAAAGTTTTCGTTTGAGTGTTTCTTCATTGAATCATTGATTTCATCAACAGTAACGTTTCTGTCAAGAACTGAAACTAATTCAGTTAATGAACCGTCGATAACAGCAACACGTTGTGCGTGTCCTTTTAATACACCATCAAGTTCTGGGATAACAAGACCAATAGCCTTGGCAGCACCTGAACTGTGAGGAATAGTATTAACGGCAGCAGCACGGTTGTTAGCAAACTTAGCACTACGAGGACCGTCTTGAAGTGCTTGAGTACCAGTGTATGCGTGAACAGTAGTCATAGTACCAACTTTAACACCGAAGTCTTCGTTTAAGAAGTAAGCCATTGGTGCTAAACAGTTTGTAGTACATGAACCAGCTGAAACGATAGTATCGTCTGCTTTAAGACTGTCTTCGTTAACACCAGGAACGATTGTAGTAACATCACCAGCAGGAGCTGAGATAAGTACACGTTTTGCACCAGCATCGATATGAGCTTGTGATTTTTCTTTTGAAGTGTAGAAACCAGTACATTCAAGTACGAAGTCTACACCATCATTTTTAACCCAAGGAATATTTTTTGCATCACGTTCTGCGTAAACGGGGATACGTTTACCATCAACGATGATAGCGTCTTCAGTAGCTTCAACTTTACCGTCGAATCTACCGTGAACTGAATCATACTTCAATAAGTAAGCTAACATTGATGGAGTAGTTAAATCATTGATTGCTACCACTTCAATATCGCTTGAATGTAATTGGTGAATACGTCTAAATGCTAGACGACCAATTCTTCCGAAACCATTAAGACCAATCTTTACAGTCATAATATGCTTCCTCCTTTAGGATTATCAAATTTTTTAATACATACATATATTACCACGTTTATTAAAAATTGTCAGCGATTACACCACTGCTAGTTTTTAACAAACGTTAAACCTGGTAGCCTCTTAAAAAACTACGATTTTAGTATAGCAAACCACAAATTCATTGCAAACTAAAACACTTTCCTTTTTATATTGCCAAAGTGGTCAATTTCATTTATGATGGATTAGTAACCACGCACCCCTAGTGTAATGGATAGCACGTAAGATTCCGGTTCTTGAGATGAGAGTTCGATTCCCTCGGGGTGCATTTATAGGCATAGTTAGTTGTATTGGCTTGAGCTAAACACCGTTAAATCAACATTCTTGATTTTAAAATTGTACTTGATTATATCTGTTTTACGAAAAAAATCGGCAGAAAGTCGGCACGGACTTTAAAGATATCCTTAATGGGATATCTTTTTTGTTCACTGATAACAACCACTTTAATTTTTTACTTCTAAAGTCTTAGTAAATTGAGATCATTATAACGTTGGATTCCAATGTTTTCATCCTCTTTAAGTTCACTTTAATGGTCCTTAAATTTCAATATAACCATTATTTTATTGCATCATTTTCATCCGCAATATTTAAAATTCAATTAACTAAAGTCATTTTACTAAATATTAATTATAATCACTTCAAAAATAAATTAATGCTAAATAAAAAAGCTCATCAACTGCGGTTGGTGATGTGAACCCATAAAGTTGGACACATTATTTAGCCTTTCTAGGAGACAAGTTTTCGATATTGAATCGGAGATTTGCCTCCTAGTTTTGTTTTAATACGATAATTATTGTAATAATAAATCCAATTCCTAACGGAATTTATTAGTTCCTCTTTTGTATTAAAATTGTTTCCTATTTCAATTTTTAAAATGTGAAAAAATGATTCAATAACCGCATTATCTAAACACGTTGCTTTACGTGACATGCTTTGGGTAATGCGGTTTTTCCTTAGAAATTTATTTAAACGTTTATTTTGATAGTGAACACCCTGATCAGAATGAAAGAATCTTTTGAATTTTGTTTTAGGCAATTTTAAAACAGCTTCTTTAATTGGTGAAAAAACTGAATCAAAATCAGGATGATCACTAACACTATATGAAATAATTTCACCAGAAAACAAATCTAAAACTGGATTTAAATATATTCGTTCATTGATACTTTGATTTCCATATCTTAGTTCTGTTGTATCTGATGCTAATTTTTGAAACGGAATTGGAGTATTGAATCGACGATTCAATCTGTTTTTAAATCTTTTACCAACATTACCTTCGTAAGAATTATATCTACGTCTTTTCTTTCCGAAAACTGATGATAGAAGATTATGTTTTTTCATAATTCGAAGTACACGTTTATGGTTAACATTTTTACCAGCATTATTAAGTGCCAATGTAACTCTTCTATACCCATAATTAGGATTGTTTTCCTTAATCTCTTTTATTAGTTTAATTATATTTACATCTTTGTTTATTGAATGCGATGAAATCGCGTAATAATAGTTACTTCTAGGTAATTTAACGGCTCTTAAAATGAAACTTAAACTAACCTTGAATTTACGCCTTAAATCATCAATTACCATTACTTTTTCTTTGTTTGTTTTTGATCTAAGGCTTTCAGTTTTTTTAGATATTCATTTTGAATTCTAAGCATTAAATTTTCTTCTTCAAGTTGCTTCAATCTTTCATCTTTTGATAATTTAGTTTGTTTTGTTATCTTGTTTTTAGTCATTTTGGGATTACCTCGTTTTCTTGATAATCCGATTATACCTAATTCATCAAACTGATGTTGCCAAAAATAGATAGTACTTTCAGAATGTATTTTAAATTTATTGCACAATTCCGATAAAGTAGAATTATTTGAATTTTTATATTTCAATACTTTAATTTTAAATTCTAAAGAATACTCTATTTGATGACGATTTTTACAACTAATCATGCTGAAATTTTTGTTTTTAATTCTATTAATCCATACTAATATAACCGATTTTGAAACATGGTACTTTTGGGACAACGTAGTTGACCCAATTCCGTTAAAATATTCTTCTATAATTTTATTTTTTACTTCGTAATTTATTCTTGGCATAACAAAAACCCCACAAGTTAGATTATTGTCCAACTTGTGGGGTTCACATCATGGCGAGCTTTTTACGTATGTGTCAATGAATTAACATTGGTTAAAATCTTATGTCTTGGTCAATTATATATTGCTAAAATTTAATAGTCAATAACAAAGTGAAAAGACAATTAAGTTTTTTGTAACTCTTTTTTTGAAGTATATGAACACTATATTTAAGCTAAAACTAATCATATATAAAAAAATAAAAACACGCTATTAATTAATAACGTGTTTGGGATGTTCTACTATAAATTAGTTACTCTAAACGATCTCAATTCTAATGCCTTCGTTAACGCTGCTACTGTATCAATGGCACTAAATACTGGGATTTCATTCTCAATTGCGTCGCTTCGAAGTTGAAACCCATCCTGAAGATTCTCATCAGAAACTGTATCAACTACCGCCTTAATTTCTTTATTCATCATTTGTGCAAACAATTGCTGCCGTTGTTCTTCCGTATCAATTAATTTAAACGGAATCTTTCTTTTAGCAAAGTATTGGGCAGTGTTACCAAGTGCTTGTATCTGATAACCCATATCGATAAATTGAAGCGCCAAATCACCAGCTTCCTCTAAATCATTATCGTTAGTGGCAAATAAAATTTTCCCGTGATTAGCAACTTCAACTTTAGCTGCTGCAAATGCCTTATAAATTGCCTTAGCAAAGGTAGCATCTGTCCCCATTACTTCACCAGTTGATTTCATTTCAGGACCTAATAAACTATCAACATCTCTTAGCTTAGAGAAAGAAAATACGGGGGCCTTCACATGAATCAATTTACTTTCAGGTGCTAAACCATCCTGATATCCTTGTTCTTTTAAAGATTGACCTAAAATAATTTTAGTAGCAACCTGTGCCATCGGAATTTCGGTTACCTTACTTAAAAATGGTACCGTTCGACTAGCTCTTGGATTAACTTCAATTACATAAACTTGCTCGTTGTGAACTATAAATTGAATATTCATTAATCCAAAACACCCTAATTCTAAGGCCAAGTTTTTAGTATACTTAACAATTTGATTTTTAACTGAATTAGATAATGTTTGAGCTGGATAAACTGCCATTGAATCCCCGGAATGAACTCCCGCTCTTTCAATATGTTCCATAATTCCTGGAATTAATACATCTTTACCATCACAAATTGCATCTACTTCACATTCTTTTCCCGTTAGGTATTGATCAATTAATACCGGATGATCATTTGAAACCTTAACAGCTCGTTGCATGTAATCCTCTAAGTCAGCACGATGGTAAACAATCTCCATTGCGCGCCCACCCAAAACATAACTAGGACGAACCACAATTGGATAACCAATTTCTTCTGCACATTGAATTGCTTCAGGAATTGTACTAGCAATTCCTCCGGTTGGTTGCGGAATTCCTAATTTCTTAATTACTCGATCAAATTCATCACGGTCTTCGGCCCGATTAACATCCGCCACCGAAGTTCCTAAAATATTAACTCCACGATTAGCTAATGGTTCAGCCAAATTAATTGCAGTTTGACCACCAAACTGAACCACAACTCCATTAGGTTTTTCTAAATCAATAACATTCATTACCTCTTCAACCGTTAGTGGTTCAAAATATAACTTATCAGAGATTGAAGCATCGGTTGAAACTGTCTCAGGATTATTGTTAATGATGATTGCTTCGTAACCAGCTTGTTTGATTGCTTCAATTGAGTGAACCGTAGCATAATCAAATTCAACTCCCTGACCAATTCTAATTGGACCAGATCCTAGCACTAAAATACTTTCCTTTTCAGAAACTAGACTTTCATTTTCAGTTTCATACGTACTATAAAAGTATGGTGTTTCCGATTCAAATTCTCCTGCACAAGTATCAACCATTTTGTAAACTGGTATAATTTGCTGCTCTTTTCTCAGCTTTCTGACATCATCAACATTTAAATTCCACAACTTAGCAATATTTTCGTCAGAAAAACCATAACGTTTAGCAATCTTTAGATAGTCTAAATCAGCAACGTTTGCTTGCAATGCCTTCGTTATCTCATAGATATGCAATAGCTTATCCAAAAAGAAGATATGAATCTTAGTCATTTCGGCTAATTTTTCAATCGAATACCCGCGTTTAATCGCCTCATAAAGATAAAATAGTCGATTATCTTGTGCCTTAACAATACCTGCTTCTAATTCGCTTGAATTTAAGTTTGCTAGTTCAGGATCGTCTAAATCGTTAATATCAATATCTAATGACCGGACTGCTTTTAAAATCGAACCTTCAATGTTTCGATCAATTGCCATCACTTCTCCAGTCGCCTTCATTTGAGTTCCCAGGGTTCGATCCGCGCTGGTAAACTTATCAAACGGCCAACGAGGAATTTTGCAAACTGCATAATCAAGGGCTGGTTCAAACTCTGCAAAAGTTTTTCCCGTAACCGGATTCATAATTTCATCTAAAGTTAACCCAACGGCAATTTTAGCTGCTACTTTAGCAATTGGATAACCGGTTGCTTTTGAAGCTAATGCGCTAGAACGACTAACCCGAGGATTAACTTCAATTACATAGTAATCCATACTGTTAGGATCTAAAGCGAGTTGAACGTTACACCCACCTTCAATTTTCAGTGCTCGAATAATTTTCAAAGCCGCATCACGAAGCATTTGAGTTTCATTATCAGCTAGCGTTTGAACGGGAGCAAAAACAATTGAATCTCCAGTATGGATTCCCACCGGATCAAAATTTTCCATATTGCAAACTACCATGGTGTTATCATTTGCATCTCGCATAACTTCAAATTCGATTTCTTTAAACCCGGCAATGCTTTGCTCGATTAAAACTTGTGTCACTGGTGAAAGATATAAACCGTTATCAGCAATTTCTTTTAATTGTTCCTGATTTTCGGCAATTCCACCACCAGTACCTCCCATGGTAAAGGCCGGGCGGACAATCACTGGATAACCATGTTTATCGGCAAACTTAAGTGCTTGATCAACCGTTGTGGCAATTACTGATTCTGGAACTGGTTGCTTTAAATCACGCATCAATTGCCGAAATTGTTCTCGATCTTCTGCTTTATTGATAGCATCCAAATCCGTCCCCAACAATTTAATGTTCATTTCTGCTAAAATACCCGACTCAGATAGTTCACGAGCCATGTTCAAACCTTGTTGCCCACCCAAAGTTGGCAAGATTGCATCTGGCGTTTCTTTGTAGATAACTTTAGAAACAAATTCCAATGTTAATGGTTCAATATAAACTTCATCGGCAATTTCTTTATCAGTCATAATTGTGGCTGGATTAGAGTTCACTAATACCACTTCATACCCCAACTCTTTTAGGGCTAAACAAGCTTGGGTTCCGGAATAGTCAAATTCCGCAGCTTGCCCAATAATAATGGGACCAGAGCCAATAACCATAATTTTCTTAACGTCCGTTCTTTTAGGCATGTTCTTTGTCCTCCTTATTCCAGTCCAATTCGTTATCGTCAATCATTTGCATAAAGGTATCAAACAGATAATCAGTATCATGGGGACCCGGAGCAGCATCCGGGTGGAATTGAGCAGAAAAAGCTGGCAACTCTGTATGTTGTAAGCCTTCCACCGTTCCATCATTAATCTCTTCAAGGATTACTTTTAAAGGAGTTCCTTTGACCGATTCACGATTAACGGTATAACCATGATTTTGGGAAGTAAAATCAATTCGACCATTAGCTAAATTTCTTACCGGGTGATTAAAACCTCGGTGTCCAAATTTCATTTTTGAGGTGGTTGCGCCATTTGCTAAGGCAAACAATTGATTACCCATACAAATTCCAAAAAGTGGATATTTATTTTCAACTTCACGAACCATTTCAAGTGTTTCTGGGGCAACATCCATTGGATCACCAGGTCCATTAGTAAGCATGACGCCGTCTGGATGATATTCATCAATCTCTGAAAAGGTCGTGTTGGGAGGTAACACAACCACATCACAATTTCTTTTCCCTAGTTCGCGGAGAATCGAATTTTTTAAACCAAAATCAATTACAACTATTCGACGACCATTTTTAGTTAATTTCATCGTTTGCTTTGTCGCACTTTCAGGGATTCGATTATGACTTAATTCAGTCGTTTTTAATTCTTCTAAACTGTCAGCTGTGATCTCATTTAAAATGGCTGCTTTCATTGCGCCACATTCACGAATATGTTTGGTGATTGCTCTGGTATCCAGACCACTGATTCCTGGAATATCATTTTTAACGAGATAATCTGATAATGTCATATTCATTCTCCAATTATCAGTTTTCCGAGCAATTTCACTAACTACTACTCCCTTACAAGTTGGATTAGCAGACTCTAAATCTTCACCGTTAACTCCATAATTACCAATTAACGGATAAGTGAACATTAAAATTTCACCGTTATACGATTGGTCTGAAATTGATTGTTGGTATCCAGACATTCCTGTACTAAATACCAGCTCACCAATACTATCTTTTTCAGAACCAAATGATTCTCCAGTATAAATACTGCCATCTTCTAATAATAAGTATCGTTTCTTCATAGTACCAACCTTCCCAACTGCTAAGTCATCAAATAATTTCTAAAAATTCTCAACAAAAAACGCCCAATAATCAAAAAAGACCAGAGGACGCTTTTACACGCGGTACCACCTTATATGTTAGCCAAAACATATCGCACAGTTTTTAAAAAATGCTCGCTCGATAATGGAAGCCACCAATATGCATTTTGCATATAACTTTTAAGCTGGTTACATCAGGATTGTTTTTGATATTTTTCACGACGACATATCTCACTGAATCGCAATCAAGATTCACCAATCTTAAATAAACGTTTTTGTTTAAAATTTTATTAATTGTATCATTTTCAAAAATAAAATCAATGCAATATGCTCAGAAAATTCTCATTAGGTAATTTATAGTTCGGATTTAGCGAATCAATTAAATATCCGGCTCAATTAATTGACCTTGATTGACCAATATTATAAGATTGAATTACCAGTTTTTGGTATTAACTAAAAAAAATATATTAAAGAAAGAAGAGGAGAATATTATGCCTTTAGTTCCAACAGTTGTTGAAAACTCACCACAAGGTGAACGTGCATATGACATCTACTCACGACTTTTAAAAGATCGCATTATTATGCTTTCTGGTGAAATCGAAGATAACATGGCAAACACCATTATTGCCCAATTATTATTTCTAGATGCTCAAGACTCAGATAAAGATATTTACCTATACATTAACTCACCAGGTGGTGTTATCACCTCTGGTATGGCTATCTACGATACAATGAATTTCATCAAATCTGACGTTCAAACTATCGTAATGGGAATGGCTGCTTCAATGGCCAGTGTGCTTGCTACTGCAGGTGCCAAGGGTAAGCGTTTTGCCCTACCTCATTCTCAAGTTATGATTCACCAACCATCTGGTGGTGCCCAAGGTCAACAAACTGAGATTGAAATCGCCGCAACTGAGATTTTAAAAGCTCGTAAGATGATTAATGAGTTATTGGCTGAACATTCTGGTCAACCACTTGAAAAAATCAATCGTGATACTGAACGTGATAACTACTTAACCGCACAAGATGCTGTTGATTATGGTTTGATTGATGGTATTATGAAAAACGATAAAAAATAAGTATAAAAAAGAAGCTCAACTTAATGTTGAACTTCTTTTTTTATGCTTGCTTTTCAATTTTATAATAACGAAGAATTAGCAATGATATGATACTAAAACCAACGAAGATTAAAAAACTCAATGGATCTAAACCACTGTTGCTGGCTTTATCCAATAAGTTAGTATTCATGCTAAAGATGATATCCGTCATATCAATTAAGGAATGCAACAAGATGGGAACTAACAAGTTACCCGTTACATAATAAATCGTGGCAAATAACATTCCAATTCCAATCGCATAAACAATTTGATTGGTGGTATCCCAAAACGGGCTATCTAAATAATTAATGGCGTGGGTCAACCCGAAGATTAAACTGGAACCAATAATTGCCTTTACTGGAGCATTCTTTTTAAAAATTTTAGTTAACAGTTCAAAAATCACCCCGCGAAAAAGCAATTCTTCAAAAACTCCAATTACTAGTCCAGAAATTAAGGCATACAAGATTGTCATCAAAAGAATCTTCAACGACCAACCACCTGGGGACATCGCTTTTAAAACAATCTTATCACCTTGAACTATATTTAAAAACATAATCAAAAAGCTTGGAATTCCAAATAAAAAGCCTAAACCAATTCTTTTTAATGAAATTCTAATTTCAATATGTGTTAGCAATAAATTGATTAGTAGAAATAAGATGATACTTGCTACTTGCAATTTATCAATGGAAATGACTCCAATAAAATCATTGTGTAGGCTAATTCCCACCTGATATGGCTCAATGTTTAACCACCCTGAAATTTTAGTAGTGACAAAGATATATAGCAAAAAGAAGACAATTAATCCAATTCTCTTTTTTCTCATAAACTACAACTCCCTTATTTTTATAATAATTGTAGAATACCATAAATAACAAAGAATACTAACCTTTTAATTTTTCCGCCATATCATTAATTTTGTGCAATCGATGATTAACTCCGGATTTGGAAATGGGTCCATCGGGAATTAAACTGCCCAGTTCTTTTAAACTAACTTCTTGATATTTTAGCCTTGTAACCGCAACATCGCGAAGCTTCTTCGGCAATTTTTCAAACCCCACGTTTTCTTCCAAATATTTAATATTTTCAATTTGTTTGGTTGAGGCATTGGCCACTTTATTCATATTGGCATTTTCACAGTTAACTAATCGATTAACTGAATTTCGCATATCCCTTACAATTCGAACATCTTCGAATTTTAACATGGCGTTGGTAGCCCCAATTAGTTGTAAAAAATCAGCAATCTTTTCTGCTTCTTTAATGTAGACAATATAACCACTGCGTCGCTGAGTCTCTTTGGCACCTAAGTTATACTTATTCATCATTTCTGCCATCATTTCATTATGATCACCATATAATGAATAAATCTCTAAATGGTAGCGTGAGGTTTCCGGATTGTTAACAGAACCACCTGCCAAAAAAGCACCGCGTAAATAGGAGCGGACTTGTAAATCATTTTTTAAAAGCTCTATTGGAACTCTTTCTAAAATTTGATTATGATCTAAAATACCTAAATCATCTAAAATATCTTTAACCCGGGTACTCAGACGTACAATATAAAGATTGTTTTTCTTTAGTTTCATCTTCCGACGAACCACTACTCGTGCTTCTACTTTGTAAAAATCAAGTAGTAAACTAATCACCCTTCTTGAAATCGCCGAATTTTCCGACTGAAACTCAAGTTCTAATTTACCGTTCGATATTTTTAAAGTCCCATTCATTCTAATTAAAGCCATTAATTCAGCTTTGGCATTTTCGCGATGAACTTCTAAATTAGTTAATTCTTTTTTTACTTCACTTGCAAATGACATTTCACTTAATAACTCCTAACTAATTTTTCGGTTGCCCTAAAAGTCGAATTAATTCGTCGGTCACTAGCTGACCATTATGAAAAGCACCGTGTTCTCGTAATTCTAAAAAGTCTGATGAAATCACTCGACAGCCTAACTCTTTTAAGCCCTGATAATCAGACTTAACCGGTTGTGATTCGTCAGTCCAACGTTGATGATCAATATACTCAGCAGGAACCGGCTGGTTATTAACTAGAATCGTATCAATAAACCGACTATTTAATTGTCTTTCTAAAGTTTGCACATGATCTCTATCGGTAAAATTATCGGTTTCTCCCTTTTGGGTCATAATATTACAAATATAAACAACTTCTGCTGCCGTATTAATAACTGCCTGACCCACATTTGAAACCATCAAATTAGGCAAGATACTAGTATACAAACTACCAGGTCCTAAAACAATTTGATCAGCTTCCATAATTGCATCAATTACCGGTTGAACTGCAGTTGGTTCATCATCACTATTCGTCGATTCAACCCAAACTCGTTTAATCATCTTATTAGACTTGGTAATTTCTGCTTCTCCAGTTATGTAACTACCATCAGTAAACTCTGCATGTAACTCTAAACTTTCATCACAAACCGGATACACATTACCATCAACGTCCATCATTCTCGTCAAAGTTTGTACAGCATCAAAAAAACCATTTTGCATTTCCGAAAGGGCGGTAATAATTAAATTACCAATTGCATGGCCCGAAAGAAATTTATCTGATGATTTGAATCGATATTGAAAAATATCTAAATCAATTTGGGGTAAATTAGATAATGATACCAGTACATTGCGAATGTCTCCTGGCGGTAACACATTAATGTAATTTCTTAAAATCCCGGAAGATCCGCCATCATCGGCAACGGTGACAACCGCGGTAATATCTACATCTCTTTTTTTTAAGTTTTTTAGAATAACTGGTAACCCAGTTCCTCCTCCAATAACCACCATCTTAGGGCGATTAATCTTTTTTGCTACTTTATCAGCCATTAGTTATTGACTCCTTTATGCCGGTCAATATCTCGATGGGTCACATTAACTCGTATCCCTTGTTCTCGAAGTGAGGCTGCTAATCTTTCTGTCATTGCCACTGAACGATGCTGTCCCCCAGTACACCCAATTGCTATTGTTTCGCTAGCCTTAGAACTGTGTTTAACTAAAGGTATTTCAAATTTTACTAAATCATCTAATTTAGCAAAAAATTCTTCGGCAGCATCTTGCTTCATGACATAATCATAAACTGGTTGATCTTTACCCGTTTGATTTCGAAGTTCAGCCACATAGTAAGGATTGTTAATAAAACGCACATCAAATAACATATCCGCATCAATTGGTAATCCATATTTAAACCCAAATGACATTAATTCCACGTGAAATGTTTCTGACCGACTATTTTCATATTGATTAATTATTTCTTCTTTTAATTGTTTATTAGTAAGTTTGGTAGTATCAATTACTAAATTAGCTTTAGTACGAACGTCTCTGAGTAATTGCCGTTCTTTTTCAATTCCATCAACTAAACGACCATTTCTGGCAAGCGGATGATCACGACGTGTTTCTTCATATCTTGAGACAATTTTGGCCGTAGATGCATCTAGAAAAATAACACTTTCATTTTTATTATTATTAGTAGAAATCTTTACTAACGTATCAACGACATCTTTTCCAGAGCCAGGTGCACGTGAATCAATCACTAAAGCAACCTTATTAATTTCACTAGAAGTTCGTAATAATTCAGTGAATTTATAGACTAAGTTGGGCGGTAAATTATCAACACAAAAATAACCTAAATCTTCAAATGTTTGAATAGCGCAGCTTTTACCAGCCCCACTCATTCCAGTTATGATTACTAATTGTTCATCTTTTACCATTTAAAATCCCTCCAAACTTCTGTTAAGTATAACATACCGGGTGTTTCACACAAATTAAAAAGAGAAGTTTTACCTTCTCTGAAGTGAACCCCATAAATTGGAGTGAATTTCTAAGCTACTAATTGGCTGGTATGTTCCCGGTATTTTACCGGTGACATACCGGCCAATTTTGTTTTAATACGATGTTTATTGTAATAATCTACGTAATTTGTAATGGCAGATTCTAGCTCTTCGTAGTTTTGGTATTGATAATTGTGAACCGTGCCAACTTTAAGAATGTGAAAGATACTTTCAGCTACCGCATTATCTAGGCATGTGGCCTTGCGGCTCATGCTTTGGAAAACGCGAGCTTGTCGCAAAATATTCACGTACCTAAAGTTCTGATACTGAAACCCTTGATCCGAATGAATTGTCATACGGTATGGTAAGGATGAACATCTTGCCACTAATCGTTTAAGGGGTCGTGTGACAAAGTCTACCGTTGGTCTACGACCAATGTTCCATTCAAGAATTTCTCCATTATAAAGGTCCATATAAGCTGTAAAGTATGCACGTTCGTTGATCGTTTGATTACCCCAACGGACCTCCGTTACATCAGTAACGATTTTTTGAAATGGACGATTCGTTTTAAAACGACGATTTAAACGGTTATGGGTAACTGTACCTACAGTTCCTTTATAAGAGTTATACTTTTTCGTTCGTCGATTGAATGCCTGACAAAGTAGATTATTTTCACGCATAATACGAAGTACTGCCTTGTGATTAACGATGATTCCCTTATTTTTAAGCGCTAAAGTCACTGTTCGGTAACCGTAATCAGGATTTTCCAAACGAATACTTTTAATCTCATCAACTAACGTTGATGATCCTGATTGATATTTACGATGAAGTGCATCGTGGTAACTGCTGCTCGACATGTGTACTGCTTTTAAAGCTACAACTAATTTAACATTGAATTTACGCCTTAGCTCAGTTATTAGCTGGGCTTTTTCTTTGTTTGAGATTTTTTCTGTGCCAAGGCTTCGAGTTTTTCCAAGTATGCTACCCGAAATCGTAAAAGCTCGTTTTCCTCCTGAAGTTGTTTCAATGTCTTAGATTGTTTAGATTTATCTGTCATTTTTAAAGACCGTCCTTTATATGGCTTAAGACGTCCCTCAATCAGTTTTCGTTCCCAGTCCCAAACTATCATCGGTTGTTTCAATCTGAAATGGGTTGCAGTTGCTGGATATGAGGCATGATGTTCTTGTCGCCATTTGATAACTTTGATTTTAAAGGAATAGTCATAAAATGTCTTCCTCCGACAATTTTCTAATCCTTGATCGCCAAAAATTTTAAATAGATTGAGCCACTGATAAATCGTCGCAGTTCCTTTGATACCATACTTTTTCATAAGTAATAGGGACGAAGTTCCCTGTAGATATTCACTTAAAACTTGTTTCTTTATTTTAGCTGAAAACATAATAAAACCCCCTGAGTTTTGGATTTACTCCAACTCAGGGGGTTCACTTCACTCTTTTTTAATTATTTATTTTTTGCTTCTGCAAGGGTCCTTTGTGTATCTTTTTCTAGGATAGGTTTTAAGTAGTGTCCTGTATAACTTTCTTCTACTTGCACAAGTTCCTCTGGTGTTCCAGTAGCAACAATTGTTCCACCTTGATCTCCACCATCTGGACCTAAATCAATCAAATGGTCAGCTTGTTTAATAACGTCCATATTATGTTCGATAATTAAAACAGTATTTCCTGCATCAACTAATTTTTGGAGAACCGCTAACAAACGTTTAATGTCGTCAGTATGCAGACCAGTCGTGGGTTCATCCAAAATATAAAAGTTTTTCCCGGTCGATCTTTTATGCAATTCTGAAGCTAATTTCATCCTTTGGGCTTCACCACCAGATAGAGTAGTGGCGGGTTGACCTAATTTAACGTAACCCAGACCCACATCTGCAATCGTTTGTAACTTTCTCGTTATTTTAGGAATTGAGTGAAAAAATTCCAAAGCTTCACTGACCGTCAAATCCAAAACTTCAGAAATATTCTTGTCTTTATATTGTACCTCTAAAGTTTCAGAATTATAACGATTACCATGACAAACTTCACAAGGAACATAAACATCAGGTAAGAAATCCATTTCGATCTTTAATATTCCATCACCATGACAGGTTTCACAACGGCCACCTTTTGTATTAAAACTAAAACGCCCCTTTTGATATCCTCGGATTTGCGCCTCATTAGTCTTAGCGAACAATTCCCGAATATCATCAAAAACTCCCGTATATGTTGCCGGATTACTACGAGGAGTTCTACCGATTGGACTTTGGTCAATGCTGACTAATTTTTCAATGTTTTGGTATCCAGTAATTCGTGAAAATTTCCCTGGTTTTTCTGAATTTCGATTAAGCTTTTGAGCGAGTGCTCGTTTTAAAATATCGTTAACTAACGTTGATTTTCCCGAACCAGATACTCCAGTAACCACGTTAAACACACCTAGAGGAAATTTAACCGTTAAGTCCTTTAGGTTGTTTTCTTTAGCCCCTTTAATGGTAACTTGCTTTCTAGTGGGCTTTCTTCTTTGTAGTGGTACAGAAATAAACTTTTTACCAGATAAATATTGACCCGTTAAAGAATCAGGGTTAGCAGCAACTTCTTTGGGAGTTCCCGTAGCCATTATATTACCACCGGCTTCTCCAGCACCTGGTCCTACATCAACAATATAATCAGCCGCCATCATCGTATCATTATCGTGTTCAACGACCACTAAAGTATTTCCTAAATCTCTCATTTTTTTCAGTGATTTAATTAATCGGTTATTATCGCGTTGATGTAATCCAATTGAAGGTTCATCTAGTACATATAAAATCCCTGATAAATTAGAACCAATTTGCGTAGCTAATCGAATCCGTTGTGCTTCTCCACCAGAAAGAGTCCGAGCAGCTCTAGAAAGAGTTAAATAACTAAGCCCCACGTTTAACAAGAAATCAAGTCGATCCTTAATTTCTTTAATAACGGGTTTCGCAATCTCTGTATCCTGCTCCCCAAATTTAGCGTTTTCAAAGAAATGGTATTCTTCCTTGATGTTTTGGGCACAAACTTCTCCAATTTGTTGACCATTTACCTGAACTGATAATGCTTTTTCATTCAGACGATAACCATGACAAACTTGACAGGTTAATTCACGCATATATTTACGCATTTGATCTCTAGTGAAATCACTGCTAGTTTCTTTGAAACGACGACTAATATTATTAACCACTCCTTCAAACGGAGCATCAACATCGCGAACCCCACCAAAATCACTGAGATAATGAAAATGAAATTCTCGTTTTCCTGAACCATATAATAATAAGTCACGTTGTTCCTGCGTCAAATCTTTAAATGGAACATCTAAATCAATTTTAAAAGCTTTTGCTGCCTGTGCTAACAATTCGGGATAGTATTTAGAACTAATTGGATTCCAAGGTTCTAAAGCACCCTCTTTCAAAGTTTTGGTGTCATCTGGAACCACCAAATCCTCGTCAACTTCCAATTTAACTCCTAACCCATCACAGGCAGGACAAGCCCCTTGGGGTGAATTAAACGAAAATAAGCGGGGTTCTAATTTCCCCACCGTAAAGCCACAAATTGCACAAGCATAGTGTTCAGAAAATAGCATTGGTTCTCGTTTACCTAAAAAGTCAATGGTGGCGTATCCATCACTCAAACGAAGCGCAGTTTCTAACGAGTCAGAAAGACGTGAATTAATGCCATCCTTAACTACAATCCGGTCAATTACAATACTAATATCGTGCTGTTGGTTTTTATTTAATTCAATTTCATCAGAAATATCATGAAGTTCACCATCAACAATAATTCGAACGAATCCTTCACGTTTAATTTGTTCAAAGATCTTTTTATGTTGACCTCTTTTACCACGAATAATTGGTGAAAAAATCTGTAATTTAGTCCGTTCTGGTAATTTTAAGATTCGATCAATCATTTGATCAACCGATTGACTTTCAATCTTGGTTCCGTCATTTGGACAAATGGGCGTTCCAACTCGAGCCCACAATAATCTCAAATAATCATTAATTTCAGTGACCGTTCCCACTGTCGAACGTGGATTCTTAGAAGTGGTCTTTTGATCAATTGAAATTGCCGGACTCAAACCTACAATTGAGTCCACATCTGGCTTGTTCATTTGCCCTAAAAATTGACGAGCATACGATGATAAACTTTCAACGTATCTTCTTTGTCCCTCTGCATATAAGGTATCAAAGGCCAGTGAACTCTTACCAGAACCTGAAAGTCCGGTCATCACAACTAATTTATTTTTGGGAATGTCAACATTAACATCCTTTAGGTTATGTTCCCGAGCTCCTCTAATTTTAATCTCGTTATTTTCCATTTACTTTGCTCACTTCATTTCTTTTTTTAGTTTCTTAATCGTATCTCTCAATGAGGCCGCTTGTTCGAAATCAAGCTGCTTAGCTGCTTCTCTCATTTCTTCACTTAAATTACTAATCATTTCTTCTTGTTCCTTAAAACTCATTTGTTCAAAATCAGACTCACCAAATGGTTGTTTACCACCCTTTTTATCGGTATCTTCATCTTGTTTATAAGCTGAAATCGCCTTAGAAATTGGCTTAATTATGGTAGTTGGTGTAATTCCGTGTTCTTCATTATAAGCTAATTGAATGGTCCGACGACGTTGGGTTTCATCCATTGCCGCCTTCATTGACCCAGTCATGTTATCTGCGTACATAATTACATGACCCTCAGAGTTACGGGCAGCCCGACCAATTGTTTGAATCAAAGAACGTGGATTACGCAAGAAACCTTCTTTATCCGCATCTAAAATTGCTACCAGAGAAACTTCTGGAACATCAATTCCCTCACGAAGAAGATTAATTCCGACTAAGACATCAAATTTACCTAATCGAAGGTCACGCAAAATTCTAGTTCTCTCCAACGTTTTTATATCACTGTGCAAGTATCGAACCTTAATTCCCAAGTCTTTTAGATAGTCAGTTAAATCTTCAGACATTTTTTTAGTCAAAGTGGTTACAAAAGTTCGCTGATTTTTCTTGATTCGTAAGTTGATTTCACCTAATAAATCATCCATTTGATTTTTAGTGGGACGAACTTCTACCGTTGGATCAACTAATCCAGTTGGTCGAATAATTTGTTCCACCACTTGTGTACTATGCTCAAGCTCATAATCTCCTGGAGTTGCTGACATATATACAACTTGATGAATATGTTTTTCAAACTCATCAAAATTTAATGGTCGATTATCATAAGCACTAGGTAAACGAAAACCATAGTCAATTAATTGTTTTTTCCGAGCTCGATCACCATTTAACATTCCATGTACTTGGGGTAAAGTCTGGTGAGATTCATCAATGAACATTAAAAAGTCTTTGGGAAAGAAATCTAATAAAGTATATGGTGGTTCACCTGGTTTTCTTCGGTCCATATAACGGGAATAATTTTCAATTCCTGAGGTATATCCCATTTCCTTCATCATTTCAATATCGTAGTTGGTTCTTTGCTTAATTCGTTGGGCCTCTAAAAGTTTTCCCGCATTTTCCATTTTTGTAATTTGTTGATCTAAATCACTCTTAATTTCTGGTAAAGCTACCTTCATGACCTCATCATTCGTTAGAAAATGGGTAGCAGGAAATAGCGTTATTGCTTTGGGTTCCCCAATCACTTCTCCAGTTAAAGTATTAACTTCTGTAATTTTATCAACTTCATCTCCGAAAAATTCCACTCGATAGGCATGCTGATTCCATGATGCTGGAAAAATTTCTACGGTATCACCGTGAACTCGAAACCGACCTCGATCAAAATCAATATCATTTCTTTGGAACTGAATGTTAACTAACTTTCTTAACAAAACGTCTCGTTCTAATTCCTCATTCAAATGAAGTGAAACGGTGTGATCTTGGTATTCTTTAGGATTACCTAACCCAAAGATTGAAGAAACTGAAGCAACGACAATCACGTCATTACGAGAAAGCAAAGAACTAGTTGCTGAATGTCGTAATTGATCAATTTCATCATTAATGGATGCATCTTTTTCAATGTATGTATCACTTGATGGGACGTATGCTTCTGGTTGATAGAAATCATAATAACTAACAAAGTATTCAACCGCATTGTTAGGAAAAAACTTCTTTAATTCACTATATAACTGTCCTGCCAACGTTTTATTATGAGCTAAAACTAAGGTAGGTCGGTTTTGATCCTTAATAATATTCGCCATTGTAAAGGTTTTTCCCGTACCGGTTGCTCCTAATAAAGTTTGCTCCTTATCTCCTGCTGCCAAACCCGCATCAATTTTTTTAATTGCTGTCGGTTGATCCCCAGTAGGTTTATAATTTGAAACTAATTCAAACTTATTCTTTAATTTATTGACCATGTCTTCCCTCTTTTTGATTCGAAAAATCGGTAGTTTTATATTATTTTAATACTAGCATACGAACGTACTTTCGTACAAATGAAGAGAACAAAAAAGGACTATCAGTTTAGATAGTCCATTCTAAGTTAATTATTTTTTAGCTTTTAATGATTCAACGTAATCAAATACACCTTGTCCAGCAATTCCACCATCACCAACAGCAGTAGTAATTTGACGAAGATGTTTCTTTCGCACATCACCAACGGCAAAGATCCCAGGAACCTTAGTTTCCATTAAGTCATTGGTATCAATCCAACCAGCATCATCAGTGATTCCTACATTTTTAAATGCATTGGTCAATGGTAATATTCCAACGTAAATAAATACTCCAGCAGCAGGAACTACCTTTTCTTCACCAGTTTGGTTATTCTTAATCTTTACTTGGTTAACTTTCTTGTCGTCACCTTGAATTTCTTCAACGTTACTATCCCAAATAAAGTTAATGTTATCACGGTCAAAAGCTCGTTCTTGTAAAATCTTTTGAGCTCTCAACTCACTACGACGATGAATAACTGTCACTGTCTTAGCTAAGTTAGCAAGATAAGTTGCTTCTTGAATGGCAGAATCTCCACCACCGACCACAATGACATCCTCACCTTTGAAAAAGGCACCATCACAAACGGCACAGTATGAAACACCACGTCCAGCAAAATCTTCTTCTCCCGGAACACCTAACTTACGATACTCTGAACCAGAACCAATAATTACAGCAGAACCGATGTATTCTTCGTCACCTGCTTTAACGATGCGCTCGTCACCTTTAACTTCAATTCCAGTTACTTCACCGTAACCGTATTCCACACCAAATTGAGTACTACTATCATACATTTCTTTTGACAAGTCCGGACCTAAAATTGATTTAAATCCAGGGTAGTTTTCAATTTCGGCAGTATTATTCATTTGTCCACCGTAAATACCACGATCTAACATAAGCACTGACAATTCAGCACGAGATGCGTAGAGAGCGGCCGTCATTCCAGCTGGTCCTGCACCAATTACAATTACATCATATTTTTTTGTCATTATAATTTCCCTCCATTATTGATTAATAATTTTTTTGATTTCACTCAAAATTGGTTTATAGTTTGGCTGTTTCGTGACTTCTTCAACCAATTGATAATAGATAATTTTCCCATTTTGATCAACTAAATAAACCACTCTAGCTAAATGGTTAAATAAGGGAATGTGCAAATGGGTTGCCTTACCAAAGCTTCCATCGCTATCAGATAAGATTTCAATATTATCAATTCCATGAGCAGCACACCAATTTTTTTGTAAAGCAACCGGATCATTAGAAATGGTGATAAACTTCACCCCGGCAAATCGACTGGCAACATGATTAAAGTGTGCCGTTTCTAAACTACAAACTTTAGTTTTTAAACTTGGAACCACACTGATTAACACTAAATTACTTCCAAAATCCAAATTAGTAACTTTTTCATTTTCTGCATTTTTAACAGTAAAGTCTGGTAATTGATCTCCCACTTGTGGTTGTTTATTACCTAATAACCAGCCAATTGGAATCCCTGCAATTTTAAGTTTCATAGTGAAAATCCCCTATCAATTTTCTTTAACGATAATATCATATCATCCACACTTACTTTTTAATAGTAATTTGCTCAGATAATAAAAAAGATATCGAAAGCGATATCTTTTTAAATTATTTATCTAATTTTTTACCTAAATCAATTAAGTAATCTTTTAAATCGGCTGAAATATCAGCTCGTTTAAGCCCAAATTCAATGTTTGTTTCTAACCAACTTAACTTGTTACCGGTATCAAATCTTTCCCCTTTAAATTCATGGGCAAAAACTCTTTGGGTTTTATTTAAAGTATCAATTGCATCAGTCAATTGAACTTCATTACCTTTACCTGGTTTAGTTGTTTCTAAAACATCTAAGATATCAGCGTTAAATAAGTAACGACCAATAATTGCTAAATCACTAGGTGCTTCTTCTGGACTAGGCTTTTCCACAAATTGACGAACATCATAAACCTCATCATTAACTTTGTCGACCGGATCAATCACCCCATATTTAGAAGTTTCTTCATGAGGAACTCGCATAACTGCAAGCGTTGAAGCGCCCGACTTTTCGTAGCTGTTAATTAATTGTTGCGTTAATGGAACTTCGTCTTTCATTAGGTCATCACCCAACATAACTACAAAAGGATCACGACCAATAAATGTTTTAGCAGTTAATACAGCATCACCAAGACCCTTAGGATATGCTTGGCGAATAAAATAGATATTCATATCATTAGTCTTTTGAACTGATTCAAGCATATCTAACTTATTTTTTTCCTTTAGGTTTTGTTCTAGCATGTAGTTAGAACTAAAGTGATCTTCAATTGCACCTTTTCCAGCACCAATTACGATTGCTAAATCTGTAATTCCAGATTGTTTTGCTTCTTCAACAATATATTGAATTGTTGGTGTATCAATAATTGGTAACATTTCTTTCGGTACAGCCTTAGTTTCTGGTAAGAATCTAGTTCCTAAACCAGCAGCTGGAATAATTGCTTTTGTAACTTTTTTCATATTATCTATCTCCTATGTAGCTATCCAATTTCTGAACGGCCTTCACGAGTCATTAATTTTGCAATTGCAGTTTGGACGGTTTCATCATCATTCAATACTGAATGAATTGCATTGGTAATTGGCATTTCAACACCACGTTCCTTTGCAAGATCAAAAACAGCCTCACTGGTTGCAATCCCTTCAATTACCATTCCCATATCGGAAACAATATCATCAAGTTTTTTACCCTTTCCGAGTTGATAACCTGCCCGCCAGTTTCGTGAATCACTACTTGTAGCAGTTACAATGATATCACCCATTCCGGATAAACCTGTAAAAGTTTGTGGATTTGCACCAAAAGAGACCCCTAAACGAGAAATCTCAGCAACTCCACGAGTCATTAGGGCGGCCTTCGCATTATCCCCATAGCCTAGTCCGTAAAGCGCACCAGCTCCCAGGGCAATAATGTTTTTCAAAGCTCCACCAATTTCTACTCCAATTATATCATTGTTAGTATAAACTCGAAAATAGTCATTCATAAATAATTTTTGGAAATGCTCAGCAGATTTCATGTCTTCACTTGCAACCGTAATTAAAGTTGGATCTTGTTTAGCAACCCCTTCTGCTTGACTAGGTCCAGAAATTACAGATATAGACTTACGATTAGCAGCAGAAATTTCTTCTTCCAATACTTGAGAAATCCGTTTAAAGCTACCTTTTTCTAAACCTTTACTACCATGAATTAAATATGGCTGTAATTTTTGTTCAGCTAAAATCGAGTTAACCTGTTTAGCTACCGATCTTGTAACTTGAGAAGGAACAATGAAAAGGACATTATCGACACCATCAAGAGCTTCTTCTAATGAATTAGTCGCTTTCATTTCTTCTGGAAAAGTAAAATCTTTTAAATAACGAGTATTAGTATGTTCTTGGTTAAATTCATTAACTTGGTCCAAATTTCTAGCATATAAGCGCACATCATTTCCATTTTGATGCAAAATATAAGCTAACATACTACCCCATGAACCAGCACCTATTACTGCAACTTTTTCAGTCATTTGTTTCTCCTTAATTAATTATCATACCAGTCTAAGTCTGGATTATTTTTTCTTCTATAGATTAAGAGACCAAGTCCAATTAAAAATAGTCCAATCGAGAGAACTTGTGAAATTCGAAGTGGTCCCAACATTAAACTGTCAGTTCTCATACCCTCAACAAAGAATCTGCCAAAAGAGTACCACATTAGGTAAGCAATGAAAACTTCTCCTTGTTTAAACAAATGGTTACAATGCCGCATTATCATCAATAAGATAAAACCAGTAAAGTCCCAAAGTGATTCATATAAAAAAGTTGGTTGTCGATACATTCCTTGAATAAACATTTGTTGCGTGATGAAATCTGGCAAATGTAATTTCTGTAAAAACGCTAATGTGGTGGTTGAACCAAATGCCTCTTGGTTCATAAAATTACCCCAACGTCCAATTCCTTGAGCCATAATCACAGTGGGAGCTGCAATATCAAAAATCGTCCAAAGATTTAACTGATGTTTTTTACAGAAATAATACATAAAAATTCCGCCCCCTAAAAGGGCTCCATAAATTGCAATTCCACCATCCCAAATTGCAATTATTTCTGCTGGATTTTTCGCATAGTATTGCCATTGAAAAATCACATAATAAATTCGGGCACAAACAATCGCAATGGGAATTGCCCATAGAATTAAATCATACAAATGATCTTCATTGATCCCTTTTCGTTTAGACTCTTTAGTTGCTAAATATACTGCAATTAAGACAGCGGATGCGATAAAAATTCCATACCAACGAATTTGAAACGGACCCAACTTTAATGCAATTGGATTTAATGCTAAAACTGGTAACATTATTTACCATCCTTACCGTTGTTAGGAGTACTGTTATCTTTAATTAAATTATTCAATTGGGCATCAAAAACATCCGTCGCATTGTATCCCATTACGTTTGCTCTGAAGTTCATGGCCGCAGTTTCAATAATGATTGCCAAGTTTCTTCCGGGTTTAACTGGAATGTTTAATTTCAAAACTTCCACATCAAAAATTTGAACTGAGTCTCGATCAGTACCCAATCGATCATATTTAGTATCTTTATCCCAAATATCAAGGTTAACAATGAAATCAACTTTGGTTTCTGAACGAACTGCACCTGTTCCAAAGAGAGTCATCACATCGATAATCCCAATTCCTCTGATTTCCAATAAATGATTTAGAATTTTAGGTGCTGTTCCAATTAAAGCCTGTTCATCTTGTTGATAAACTTCAACTCGATCATCAGCAATTAATCGATGTCCTCTCTTAACTAGTTCAAGTGCAGTTTCACTTTTACCAATCCCAGAGTCACCAGTAATTAAAACTCCTAGACCATAAACTTCAACTAAAACACCATGAATTGACTTTCTAGGTGCTAGTTTAGCTTCAAGAAAATCAGTCATGTTACTTAAAACACGTGAGGTATTCAATTTAGACTCTAAAATCGGAATTTTAGCATCTGCACAAGCTTTAACTAGTGGTTTAGGAGGCTCTAATTCAGTTGAAATTACAAAAGCAGGTGTATCAGCTTGACACATTCTAGTCATGTCTTTAATTAATTCTTCCTCTGGAAGGTCTTTTGCAAATGAAGTTTCTGTAATTCCTAATAGTTGAATTCTTTCTGAAGGATAATAATCAAAATAACCCGTCAACTCCAATCCAGGTCTAGAAATATCACTAGTAGTAATTGGACGATCAAGATACTCTTGACCGGAAAAAACATGAAGATGGGTATTATCAACTAATTCTTGAACACTAACACTTTTTGCCATATGACTCACTCCTCTAAATTAATAATTAAATTTTATAATTTATCATCACTTGGGAAGGTTACAATTCCAATCTCATGTGGTGCATCAGCAAAGATTGCTTCTTCTTTTATTTCAAGTCGATCATTTCGATTCATGATCTTAATTCGACAAAATGTCGGTTTAGTTTGAAGTGCTTTATACAATTGATCTTCGTTAGTTACTTTTTGCCCGTTAACCTCGATGATCAAGTCTCCAATTTTAAGTCCCATTTTACTTGCTGGAGTATCAGCTTTAACCCCTAAAACTCGAATTCCATCAATTGATTGTTCTACTGGATTAGAAGCCTTTCGATCAACCTTTTTAAAGTGACGAAGTACTAGCCAGTATGCAAAAAAGATTACTAAGATACTGATAACATCAAAAATTGAACTTTTCCAAACGAAAGCATCAACGGTTAACCCAAGACTTAACCAAGCTAACCATCCAATTGCATTTGCCATTCTCTTCATAATATTTTCTGGCATTTGGTTGAAGAACCGCAAATTAAAACCAATCAAGAACGGAACAACTAGGATGGTGACTTTTACACCATAAATTTTAAAAATGGGCCAAAAAGCACTTGTACTGTTAAATAAATCTCCTGGAATTAAAAGAATCAATGGAACAACACTGATTTTATTAAAAGCGTACGAAGCAAACTTATTTCCCCGAATGTTTTTTTCAATAATTGGGGAGTTAATCGACTTACGATTAAACTTTAAGAATAGATATTGTAAGACCAATACAATTGTTACTAATGACATAAAGTCCAAAGTTTCTGCATTATGTTCTTGCAATATCGTACTGAAGTTCCCTGAAGTAATTAGATAGAAAAAATTATCACCTAAAAAGACAATTGGAATCATTGAAATAAATAAAATTGAAACCGGAAAAATTGCGCCTGGAATTAAGAGTGCCACCATTACAAGTAGTTCATAAAATGCAATCCAAGCATATGAAACCTCAATCCCTAAAGCTGCAGTAAAGATTGATCCCACAATTCCCAATAAAATCATTGAAATTATAAAAGTCTTTATTTCAGTATGATGGGCGTTAATGGCACTATCAAACAATTTTCGCTCTCGATTAACCCGCTTTTTATAAATTAAGTAAGTGCGAATCATTCCCAGCCAAAAAGCTGGAACTATAAAGAAAAATAAAATATTAAATGCTAATTGCATAAGCTTCACCTTTATTAATTATTTTGTTTCAACTTCCACTGTAAATAACTATTAATAAATGGATTTAATTTACCATCCATAACAGCCTTTCCATTGGCAGTCTCATGATTGGTACGATGGTCTTTAACCATAGTGTAAGGATGAAAAACATAAGAACGAATCTGTGATCCCCAGCCAATTTCCAACTGTTTACCCTCAATTTTCGCTTTTTCTTGTGCCTTTTTCTCCTCTTCTATTTCGTACAACTTAGATTTTAACATATTCATCGCAGTTACCCTATTTTGTAATTGTGATCGTTGTGCTTGACTAGAAGTCACAATTCCAGTTGGTAAATGAGTAATCCGAACCGCTGAGGAAGTTTTATTGATATGTTGCCCTCCGGCTCCACTGGAACGAAATACATCAATTCGTAAATCATCGCTATTAATTTCAACGTTCACTGTCTCATCTAGTTCAGGTAAGACATTCACCGATGCAAATGAAGTATGGCGTCTTCCGGCTGAATCAAAAGGAGATAATCGTACTAATCGATGAACTCCTTTTTCAGATTTAAGGTATCCATATGCATTATGTCCGGAAATTGTTAATGCCACACTGCTGATTCCCGCAACCTCACCTGGTTGGTAATCTTCAACTTCAACCTTAAAACCATTTTGTTCTGCCCAACGTGTATACATCCGCAAGAGCATTTCTGTCCAGTCTTCAGCTTCAGTTCCTCCGGCTCCCGGGTGAATTTCTAAAATTGCATTATTTTTATCATATTTTCCGTTTAGCAACAGGTTTAAATTATAATCATCAATGTGATTTTGCACCTGCTCTAAATCGTGTGCAAACTGTTCCTCTAATTCCGAATCTGACTCCATCTTTAATAAATCAAGAGTTACTTGTAAATCGTTGGTTTCTGCAACTAAATTATGAAACACATCATATTTTGCTTTTAAAGCATTAGTTTCATCAATAATTTTTTGAGCAGCAATTTGGTCATCCCAAAATCCTGGTTCTGCCATCTTACTTTCATTAATCGAAATTGATTCATTTAGTTCATCTAAGTCAAAGAGACCCCCTAAACTTATCAATTTCGGTATTAATTTCGTCAATTTTAGCCTGTTGCTCGTTAATCTCCATCATTTTCCTCCGCTCAAAAAAAGGAGAACAATTGTCCTCCAGTTTTTATCTTTGAATGTTTTGTCTGATTTCAGCTTTCATAAATAAACGAGTAACCCCGTACTCAATGTCAGTAACCATTTCTTCAAACATTCTTGATCCTTCACGTTGATATTCAACTAGTGGATTCAATTGACCGTATCCACGAAGTCCAATTGCTTCTCTAAGTTGATCCATTGAATCAATATGGTCGGTCCAGTGTGAATCTACTACTCGTAAAATAACGACTTTTTCAAATTCTAACACTTGCGCTGGATCTTTTAATTCTTCTTCTTTTTGTTGGTAAGCTTTTTTAGCTAAATCAAGTAAGTAAGCCTTAATTTGATCAGCAGAAAGACCCTTTAGATTGTTAATACTGATGTCGTTTAAACTAACTAGAGAACTAGTAGCAAAGTCTAAAATAGTTTCAATGTTCCAATCCTTTTGGTCCCCTTGGGTATGCAAATCAATCACATGATCAATGGTTCTTTCAATCATTGGCATAATTACCCATTTTAGTGATTCTTTTTCATCAATTACGACGTTTCTCTCACCATAAATAACATCCCGTTGTTCAGACATTACATTATCGTATTTTAAAACGTTCTTTCGAGAATCGTAGTTATTACCTTCAACTCGACGTTGAGCTGATTCAACTTGTTTAGTAATCATTCGACTTCTAATTACCGCATCATCATCTTGCACTTTCAATGTCTTCAAAACGTTTTTGATTCGGTCAGAACCAAAACGACGCATTAAATCATCTTCTAGTGATAAATAGAATTGTGAGTAACCAGGATCACCTTGACGACCGGCACGACCTCTAAGTTGGTTATCAATTCTTCGTGATTCGTGTCGTTCAGTACCAATCACTGCTAAACCACCGACTTCAACCACTCCCGGTCCTAATTTAATATCAGTACCACGACCAGCCATGTTGGTAGCAATTGTAACTGCTCCCTTTTGACCAGCGTTGGCAACAATTTCAGCTTCACGAGCATGGTTTTTGGCGTTCAAAACTACGTGCGGGATTTTAGCATTATCAAGTCGTTTAGAAATGTATTCTGAAGTTTCAACTGCAACAGTTCCCAATAGAATTGGTTGACCTTGATTGTGTAATTCGGCAACTTTATCTACCACGGCATCAAATTTAGATTTCAATGTTGGATATAACACATCTTGTTCGTCAATTCTAACTACCGGTTTGTTAGTTGGAATTGAAACAGCGTTCATATTATAAATTTCTCTAAATTCTTCTTGTTCAGTTTTAGCAGTACCAGTCATTCCGGCTAACTTCTTGTAACGTCTAAACAAGTTTTGGTAAGTAATGTTGGCCATTGTCTTACTTTCTTCTTGAATGGAAACGTTTTCCTTAGCTTCAATGGCTTGGTGAAGACCGTCAGAGAAACGACGACCATCCATGATTCGTCCAGTAAATGAATCAACAATTAATACTTCATCTTCTTTAACCACATAATCCTTATCCAATTCCATTACGTAATTTGCACGTAATGCTTGGTCAATATGGTGGGTTAAGGCAGTATTATCTGTATCATAGATGTTTTTCAAATTAAAGAACTTGTCTGCCTTTTTGATTCCTGGTTCAGTTAAAGAGACCGTCTTAGTTTCCAAATCAACCTTAAAATCATCCTTGGCAGTCAATGTCTTAGCAAATCGATCAGCTTGAATATAGAGCTTATTGGCCCCTTGTGCTTGACCAGAAATAATCAATGGTGTTCGAGCCTCATCAATTAAGATTGAATCCACCTCATCAACCAAAGCAAAGTTAAGTGGTCGTTGTACCCGATCTTCTTTATAGACCACCATGTTATCTCTTAGGTAATCAAATCCAATTTCACTATTAGTGGAGTAAGTAATATCAGCATTATAGGCAGCCCGTTTTTCTTCTGGTCCCATATCTGAAGTGTTAACCCCTACTGATAATCCTAGCCAATTATATAGTTGACCCATTTGTTCGGCATCACGTTCAGAAAGGTATTCGTTAACCGTAACTACGTGAACCCCATCTCCAGAAATTGCATTCAAATAAACTGGCATTGTGGCAGTTAAAGTTTTACCTTCACCAGTTTTCATTTCAGCAATGTTACCTTCATGAAGAACAATTCCTCCCATGATTTGCACTCTAAATGGTCTTAAACCTAAAACTCTTGCGGCTCCTTCTCGAGCAACAGCAAATGCTTCAGGAAGAAGTTCATCGAGGCTTTCTCCTGCTTGGTAACGTTCTTTAAACTCGTTCGTTTTTGCTTGTAAGTCAGCATCGCTCAATTTTTCGTATTCATCTGAATATGAACTAACTCGATCAGCTAGTTTACCTAATTGTTTTATTCGGCGACGATCACTTTCAACCCATTTTTTTAAAATATTGGTTGCCATTTAATCATTTCTCCTCAAACTACGTTTTATTTTCATTCTATATCAAATCTAATAACTTTCATTCTAACATTTTATGATATTAAATAAAAACAATCTATTAAAGCTTCTCCAAAAGAATATTAACTTTCGGTTACAATCAAACCATAATTTCCATCTTTACGTCTATAGACAATATCAATAGTCTCATTATCAATGTCTTTAAAGGTATAAAAATCATGATCTAACAAGTTCATTCGCAAAATTGCTTCATCGGAAGTCATTTGTTTTAGAGGAACTCGTTTTTTTCTTTTGATTTTAAACTGAACTGTATCAGTAGGCGTTTCTTTAAACAGCTTGTTATTACCGTTTCTTTTAGCCTGTTCGTTAATCCGACCTTGATATTTATCAATTTGTTTCTTGATTTTTTTAATCGTTGCCTTAACACTAGTAGCGTAATCGCTTGCGGTTGCTTCACCCCTTACTAAAACAAACGGAAAAATAATGGTTATTTCTGATTTAACATCCTGATTCTTAAAACCAAAAAGATTAACGTGTGCTACGGCGTTGACGTCACTTTCAAAATAACGATTAATTTGTTCCATCTGTTCTGCTACATAGTTGCGAAGATCGTCAGTAATTTCTACATCGTCTCCTCTAATATTAAAAGATAACATCTTGAAATCCTCCCCAATAACTACTTTTTAAAAGCCCTTTACCTCTATTATAGTTTAAATTTGATAAATAACAATCAATCAACGAGCCAGGGTAATGCTACGAACTGTTTTTGCTCCTGCACTTTTAAGTAACTGTGCAGCATGATGAACCGTCGCCCCGGTTGTATAAATATCATCAACCAAACAAATGTCTTTCGCTTCAATTTGAGTTGAATATTTTGCATCAATTTCAAAAGGTTGCCCGGTTAAAAGTCTTTCTAGTCGATTCTTTTCAAATTGAGATTTAGCTTTCGGTTTGGCTATTAAAGCTGGCGTAAATTTTAAATCTAGCCACCCAACCACTTGGTTAAAGTGTCTTTTATGCATCGTTTCTGCACTAATTGGGATGGGCACAATGACGCAATCTTGGGGTAATTGTTTCTTCATTAAATTAACAAAAATATGACGTAGCTGGTAATCGCCTTGAAACTTGTATCGATCAATATATTCTTTAATGACTCCTTCATATGGATAAAAAGAATAATTATTAACCATCGGAAATTGCGATTTTTCCCATTTCTCACAATCAGCACAAACATCGCTATTTCTTTGAACTCGATTACAAACTGGACAATTTTTTTCACTCGTAGGAATTTCAAATAAATTTTGACAGTGGCGACATAAATAACTAATCTCATATCTTTTAAAGCTTAAAATAAAATGGAGACTTAGATTTCCGTTTAAAAATCCTCCACACCAGAGACACTTATCCAACTTGTTTTCCCCTTCGATTCATTTCAGTAATTTGTGCTCTTGCTGCTGCCACATTTTTGGCATAACTACCTAAATAACAATCCACATTCCCCGTTGGTCGATCCAACTTTCTTCCCACTCTTCCGGCAATTTGAACTAATGATGACACCGAAAAGACGCGTTCATCACCACCCAAAATAATCACATCAATTCCCGGAAATGTAACTCCTCTTTCTAGAATGGTCGTTGTAATTAGAAAAAGATATTCACCATCACGCATCTTTTGAACTTTTTCCATCCGGTTTTCATCGCTTGAATAAACGGTTTCCCAACACTTAGTTTCCTTAATTCTTTTTTCTAAAACCTGATTTACAACCTTCAAATCACTAATTCTAGGTACAAACAACAAAAAACGTTGCTTTTGTTGAATCTTTTTACGCACTGCTTTAATTAGTCTTTCTGGAATTTTTCCCGAATAAATTTTAGTTTTCCAATTAAAACAATAATGTATTTTAATTTGGGGCAGTAAATGCCGATGAAATCGTAGCGGCAAATAAGAAATTTCATATTCATTTTGTAATTGTTTACTAGGAGTGGCCGTCATTAATAGCATGGAACCATCCGATTTAACCGCTCGTTTAGCGGCTAATTGCAATGATTGACTGTTGGCATACGGAAAGGCATCTACTTCATCAATAATCAAAATATCAAAAGCTGCTTGAAAACGCAGCAATTGGTGGGTGGTACAAATTGTTAGCTGCCGATAGTGATAAACTTCTTCACTTTTACCGTGCAACAAAATCATCGATGTATTTTGAAAGGCTGCCTGAAACCGAGGAAATAATTCGGTACAAACGTCTACTCGCGGGGAAGCAATCCCCACTCTCAATCCATGTTCAAGTGCCCAAGCCACCCCGGTAAAGGAAATTTCTGTTTTACCCGCCCCCGTAACCGCCCATAACAACTTATCTTGCTGGTTTTGAAAAGCCATTACAATTTCATCCGAACACTTTTGCTGTAACTGGGTTAGGTTTCCTTCCCAAGTTAACACTGGATAATCCACTTTAAATTGGTTTCTTTCGGTTAAATGCACTAACTGCATTGTATTGTCTAATCGACCAAGGTTGAGACACTCGTTACAATAAAAATTTTCATCTGGTAATTTGACAATTCTCTTTTCACAATCGGCATTACATCTAGTACAATGAACATGAGTCTGATTAACAGTTAAAGCTGCTACCTTTTCGATTTCAGTAATGTTTAATAACTTTGTATCGCATTCTTGTGCTGGAACTAACCTTCCAAATAAATCTTCTTTATCTGTTATCATTTAAATCACCTCAAAATTAAAATACGTATTTAAGGATTGAATTAATTAATGAAAAACAAATTTTTAACCATCACTAAAAACGGAACCAACGAAATCATTATAAAAAAATCAAAATTCATCACTAATATTGCTCGTGTTGAAACTGAAGAAGAAGCCAAAGAATTTTTAGCAGCAGTTTGTGAAGAACACAAAAAAGCCACCCATAATTGTTTTGCCTATTTAATTGGGCAAACTGACCAAATCCAACGTGAAAGCGATAACGGCGAGCCAAGTGGTACCGCGGGAGTTCCTATTCTTGAAGCACTACGCAAAAATGAAGTTCATAATACAGCGGTCGTCGTTACTAGATACTTTGGTGGTATAAAACTTGGTGCTGGTGGTTTAATTCGTGCCTACAGTAATTCTGCATCCCAAGCGGTTGAAACCGTAGGAATTGTTGAAAAAGTATTACAAACTAAAATTAATATCACCGTTCCCTATAAATTAAACGATTCCTTACAGTACTATCTAAACGAAAATAATTTTGTAATCTCTAACATCAGTTACGGTGCTGCAGTTACCATTGAAACAGCAACCACTTCAGAAAACGTCACCAATTTTGTTGCCGAGCTTAACGATCAATTGGCTGGAAAAGGTGAAATTGTAATTGGTGAAGAAGAATATATCGAAATTCCCTATCATCCCAAAAAAGAAGCCAAGTAATTAAAACTACTCGACTTCTTTTTTTTCAATCATTTTATTTAAAATTCTAATTAATTCATTTTGATCATGACTATCTAAATTACTAACAATTAGTTTATCAAGATTTCTAAATTTAGCGTTAACTTCTTCGTATAATTTAGTTCCCGCTTCACTTAAATAGATCTTTTTTTGGCGTGCGTTATCTTTCGGAACTTCTCGATAGATTAAAGCCCCTTTTTCTAAGTTATTTAAAATACTAGAAATTGTGGGCTTTTTTCTATGTAAAACGTTAGCTAAATCACTTTGACTGATTCCAGAAAATTGATGGATAACTTGAATTACACGTCCCTGTTGTGGGGTAATCGTCATTTCTTTAATAATTTGTTCATGATAATGACGCCCTAATTCTCGAAATAAGCGTTGAATTTCAGTTCCTTTTGTCAAAAAAATCACTCCTTTAGTTTGACAGTTAGATATCTAACTAATATAATTAATTTCCATCAGTTAGATATCTAACTGTTAGAATTATAACAATTCTAGGAATTCATTTAAAGGAGTATTTATGGACAAGTCAAAAGAATTTAAAAATAAATCAGCTTTTCATTTTCAAGATTTTATTAAGCTAATTAAAAAAACCAAACCCAAGTACTGGCAACTATGGATTGGACTAATATTAGGGTTATTAGCAACTTTCACGCAATTAATCATTCCTAAAGCCGCTCAATCGATGGTTAATAATTTCTCTAAAGGAGTTAGTCCGACTCTAATTATCGGGGTAATCATTTTATTTATTGTTAGCGCCTTAATCAATGCCTTTTCCGGAGCTTTATTAGGTTTTTTTGGAGAAAATGTGGTTGCTAACCTAAGAAAATTATTGTGGCTTAAAATCATCCGACTTCCCATCAAGTATTTTGATAATGTGAAAACTGGGATGATGACTTCCCGATTAGTCAATGATTCCGATCAAATTAAAAATTTGCTAGCGGTGTCCTTTCCTAGTTCAGTAACTTCAATTTTTCAATTAATTGGTGCATTAGTCATCATGCTTTTCATGGACTGGAAAATGACAATAATTATGTTCATTGCAGTTCCCGTTGTAATGTTAGTTATGACCCCCGTGATGCGTAAAACTAGAAAAGTCGGTCATGAACGCCAAGGTGAACTTGCTAATTTCTCGGGTAAAGCTGAAGAAACGCTTAGTGAAATTCGACTAGTAAAGTCTTCTAACGCCGAAGACTACGAAAAGCAAAGTGGAAACAAATCTGTACAAAAGCTTTATCAAATCGGATTAAAAGAAGCAATTTATGACTCAATTGCGAGTCCCCTAATGGGAACCGTAATGATGGCTTTAATTGTGGGAGTCTTAGCTTATGGTGCTCACCGGGTAGCAATTGGTTCAATGACCATTGGAACAATGTTTGCATTTTTGATGTATCTTTTTCAAATTATCGGTCCCGTTAGTTCAATGGCCCGCTTCTTTACTGATCTATCTAAGGCCAGCGGATCCACCCAAAGAATTCAAGAATTAATGATTGAACCAATCGAAGACTTCCAAACTGGTGAAAAATTTAACGTTGACGGGCAAAAGTTAACCATGGAAAATGTTGATTTTGCATATAATAATGATCAACCAGTTCTACAAGACGTCTCTTTCACTGCTAATCCCAATACTACAATTGCCTTTGTGGGACCTTCTGGATCTGGAAAATCAACGATATTTAGTTTACTGGAAAGATATTATTCAATTGATAATGGTGCCATTCGAGTTGGAAACACCAACATTGATTCGATTAATCTCAAAAATTGGCGCTCTCAAATTGGGTTTGTTTCCCAAGATTCTGCTATCATGGCCGGAACCATCCGCCATAACTTAACGTATGGACTTGATCGTCAGTTTTCTGATGAACAACTTTGGGCCGTTTTAAAACTTGCCTATGCTGATGGGTTCGTCCGTGAAATGGATGCGGGATTGGATACTCAAGTTGGTGAACGTGGAATTAAAGTTTCTGGCGGTCAAAGACAACGTCTAGCAATTGCTCGAGCTTTCTTACGTGATCCAAAAATCTTAATGCTCGATGAAGCAACTGCCAGTTTAGATTCTGAATCAGAAGCAATGGTCCAAAAAGCCCTCCAACAACTAATGAAAGGACGAACCACCCTCACAATTGCCCATAGACTAAGTACTATTGTTGATTCTGATGATATTTATTTCATTGATCATGGAAAAGTAGCTGGTCATGGAACACATCAAGAATTACTGGATAGTCTCCCTATTTATCGTGAATACGTTAAAATTCAGTTTAAACAATCCTAAACTAAAAGCACCCTGCTCAAACGAGCAAGGTGCTTTCTTATTTTAATGATTTAAATGATAGTTATAAGTTGAAACCACAATGTTTTGACGTGAGTTTAGTGCCGCACGTAAACGAAGTCCCGTTTGATTGTGAAGTACTTGTTGCCAATGATGTCTTGGCACAAATTGTGGAACTAGAACCGTAGTCGAATAGTTCATTCGATCATCTTTTCTAGCCACTACATCACAGAAACGGAGAACTGGATCATTAATAGAACGGTACGAAGTGTGAATGTTAACAAAACGAACATCTGGATATTCTGATTTGAACTTATCTTCATTCTTCTTTTCATGACCAGGATTGGAGTCCATTGCGATGTGGACGGCAACCACATCATCACCAATTGACTGCGCGTAACTAATTGCCTCTCTGGTAACTTGGGTAACGTTACCCACTAAAACAATTACAGTTGAACCCACGTAGTTTCGCTTCTCTTGTTCTGCAAACATATTTTCAACTCGAAGTTGTTCAGCAACGCGAATGTAGTGAATATGAATCCGATAGAACAAGGTTAAAAGCAATGGCATAATTACTAAGTATGGCCATACGTCTTTAAAGTGAAGCGCAAATAAGAAACCAACTAATGAAATTGAAATAAATGCTCCGACAAAGTTAATGAAAATTTTACCGGGCCAAAATCCTTCTTTATGGTGTAACCAGTGAATAATCATTCCCGATTGCGACAACGTAAAGGGAACAAATACCCCAACAGCATATAGCGGAATCAAGAGGTTCGTTTTCCCGTTAAAAATCATAATTAGAGTAATGGCCCCAATCGCTAATGAGATAATTCCATTTGAATATCCCAAACGATCACCTTTATCAAGGTAGGCATGGGGAAGATACTTATCTTTTGCCATGTTATAAGCCAAAATTGGAAAGGCTGAAAATCCTGTATTTGCTGCAACTGCCAAAATCAAGGCCGTTGACATTTGTAATACATAATAGAAGAAGCCGTGACCAAATACTCCAATCCCGATTTGAGAAAGAACCGTATCTTTTTCACTAGGAACGATTCCCATGTAGTAACTTAGGAAAGTAATTCCAGCAAAGAAAGCTGCTAAAACTACGGCCATTAACGCTAACGTATTAGCCGCATTTTTTCGTTTGGGTTCCTTAAAATTAGGAACCGCATTACTAATTGCTTCCACTCCGGTCAATGATGCAGAACCAGAAGAAAAAGCCTTGAAAAATAGTACTAAAGTCATTCCTTGAACGGAAGCGTTCATTGGTGCTGCAGCATGATAACTAATTTTACCAGTTAAAATGTTGTATCCACCTAAGATGATCATAAAAATAATCATCACAATAAATAGATAAACCGGAATTACTAAAAATGATGCTGAATCTCGCATCCCCCGAAGGTTAAGAATCATAATAAATATTACGATAATTATCGCTATCGGAACTTGATATTGATATAACGATGGTAAAGCAGAAGTAATCGCTTCTGTTCCAGATGTCGTTGATACCGCAACCGTCAACATATAATCAACTAATAGTGATCCACCAGCAATTAATCCCGTTGACTCACCCCAATTGGTACGAGCTACAACATATGCCCCTCCTCCAGATGGATAAGCATGGATTATTTGTCGATAGGAAAGCGTAATAGCTGCTAATAAAATTAAAACTAGAAGGGCTGCCCACATTTGAAACATCAAAGCAGCAGTTGATAGCGTAATTAAAACTGCAGTAATTTGTTCAGTTCCATAAGCAACTGAAGACAATGCATCAGATGATAATAACGCTAATCCCTTAAACTTAGTTAAAGATTGTCCAGACTCATCAGTACTTTTGAGCGGACGTCCAATAATCAATCTTTTTAGATATCGCCACATTAGTCTTGCTCCTATTTTATTATTAATTTGCTTAGATTAAGCACGTTCACTAATTGTACTATACTTCTTAATAGAAAAAAAAGAAAGATTTGAACTTCTTAAACAAATTAATTTTTTTACAAAAAAGAAGCCAAAGATTTTCATCTTGGCTTCTTTTCTCGATTTCTTTTACTACATCATACCTGGCATTCCTTGTGGCATTGCCGGAGTATTTCCCTTATCATCATCTTGTTCTGCAACAACTGCTTCAGTTGTTAGTAATAATGATGAAACCGATGCGGCATTTTGAAGTGCTGAACGACTAACCTTAGTAGGATCAACCACTCCAGCGGCAATCATATCTTCATATTTATCATCCGCTGCATTGTATCCAATTCCTGGCTTTTCCTTCTTTAAGTGATCAACTACAACTGATCCATCCACACCTGCATTAGTTGCAATTTGTTTAACTGGAGCTTCTAAGGCTCTTAGAACAATTTCCACACCAGTTTTTTCATCACCGCTAGCTTCAACTGCAGCAACATCTTTAATAATGTTGATAAATGCAGTTCCACCACCAGGAACGAATCCTTCTTGAACAGCTGCTCTAGTGGCATTTAGAGCATCTTCAATTCTGTACTTCCGTTCTTTTAATTCAGTTTCAGTAGCAGCACCAACTTTAACTACCGCTACTCCACCAGCCAATTTAGCAAGACGTTCTTGTAATTTTTGCTTATCAAAGTCAGACGTAGTGGCATCAAGTTGGCTCTTAATTTCGCTAACTCGTTTGGCGATTTCATCTTTATTACCTTGACCTTCAACTACCGTAGTCTTATCTTTAGTAATATTAATCTTATTAGCTTGCCCTAGTTGATCAATGGTGGTGTCCTTAAGGTCTAAACCTAAATCATCAGTAATCACGGTTGCACCAGTTAATACAGCGATATCTTGTAATTGTGCCTTTCTTCTATCACCAAAACCAGGTGCCTTTACAGCAACAACATTAAAGGTTCCACGCATTTTGTTAAGAACAAGGGTGGGAAGTACTTCCCCGCCAATATCATCTGCAATAATCAATAAAGAACGACCTTGTTCCACGACTGATTGAAGAAGTGGCATAATTTCTTGCATATTATTAATCTTTTTATCAGTAACTAAAATGTATGGGTTATCAAGGTTAGCTTCCATTTTTTCTTGGTCAGTCACCATGTATTGTGACAAGTAACCACGATCAAATTCCATTCCTTCAACTACGTCTAAGCTAGTATCAACTCCCTTAGAGTCTTCAATCGTAATTACTCCATCGTTACCGACTTTTTCCATTGCATCAGCAATTAACTTACCAACTGTCTTACTTGCAGAAGAAATTGAAGCAATTTGAGCAATATCGTCTTTACTTTCAACCTTATGGCTCATTTTGTGAAGACCTGCAACAGCAGCCTTAGTTGCCATTTCAATCCCACGACGAACTCCAACTGGGTTAGCTCCAGCAGTTACGTTTTTCATTCCTTCTTTAACAATCGCTTGCGTTAAAACGGTTGCTGTAGTTGTACCATCACCGGCTACATCATTAGTTTTTGACGCAACCTCTGCCACTAACTTAGCACCCATATTTTCAAAGTGGTTAGGAAGATTAATTGCTCGAGCAATTGTAACTCCATCATTTGTAATGGTTGGATCACCAGCAGTTTCTTCTAAAACCACATTACGCCCCTTAGGACCAATGGTAGTTTTAACTGTATTTGCTAATTTATCAACTCCCGCAAGCATTGAACTTCTTGCATCATCAGAAAACTTTAGTTCTTTAGCCATTTTAAATACCTCCGTTTATCTTATTTTACAATTGCAAGTAAATCATTTTCGTCCATTACCAAGTATGACTTACCTTCATAATCAATTTTTTTACCCGAATACTTATCAAACATAACCGTATCGTCAACTTTAACCACGAGTGGAAGTCGTTCTCCATTGTCCAGAACTCGACCTTCACCCACCGCTACGACTTTACCTTCAGTTGGCTTTTGCTTAGCATTTTCCGCTAAAACAATTCCGCCGATTGATTTTTCTTCTTCGTTTTGAATTTCAATAATTACTCGATTACCGATTGGTTGTAACATAATCTAAAACCTCCACATAATCTTTTTTAGCACTCTTAATATATAAGTGCTAACTTCATTTACTAATATACAGCATCCCATCCCAGAATTAAATAAAAAAGCTCACCTGCTTTGCAGTTGAACTTAATCTAACTATTCTTATTTTTTAAAACAGCATTGATTCTTTTAGCACTGAGCCAATTCCAAAAAAGCAAACCCACCCAGACCAACAGATAAATCCCTAAAAATTCTAATCCAAAGATGTAATTAATTTCCCAATCATTAAAATAGGCCACTAGCAAAATGATTCCTGCAGTTAAACTTAAATGCAAAATATAAGTTAAACACGTTGGCAAAATTTCATTGCCAATCAACATTGAAATGATACCAACTAAAAATGAACCCAGCCAAACACTAATAATTCCAAATTTCGTAATTATATTTACATCATAGGTCAATTGAACAATTAGATAACAAATTGATCCAATCATCATTCCCATAATTCCGCTCTTTAAAAATTCAAATTTATTTTTCACTACATACCCAGCCTTTCTTTTAAATCTACCAAATAACGACGACTAACGTTAATTTTGACGTTATTAGCTAGCAATGCAATCATGTTACCGGAAAAAGATGCCTCTAAAGAAACCAGCTTATTAATGTTGATCACTCCATACTTAGATACTTGAATAAAATCTCTGTTTAAACTATCTAAACAAGATTTCAAATTACCCTTAGAAATATATTGATCACCACTAACATAAAAAATTAAGTTGGGACGATTTACTTCAATTGCAATAATATCTGCTTCGTTCACAATTCGAGTCTTATCTTCTAATTTAATAGGAAAAATTGCTGTGCTAGAATCAATTGCTTTCAATTTACCTAATAATTCCAAGACTTCATCATTTAATGCAGCAGCCCTGACTTCAACTTCGATTTGATTATCAGGTAAATTTTCGGCTGGTGTAAATTTGATTTTCAAACTACTAACCTCGTTTCAATATTGCTTTTCTGATTTTTTTACTTTCTAATAACAATAATAATAACACGAGCAATGCCATTCCCAACATTATGTAACTTTCCATAATCAGGGTTAATGGTTTTCCTAAAGTAACTTTAATCCCCATTAAATTTTCAAAATTAGTTTGAACCGTAGTTGGGCTATTTTTAAACGTAGACTTCATTTGTGAATTCATTAAAACATCTCGATAAATTGCAGCATTGTATGGAGCTGGTGTCATTTTCATTATTTTTTGTGCAATCTCTGGAGTTGTTCCAATGGGGATATATACTCCTGCAAAAAAACCAGCAATCGTTCCCATAATTGAATTAACCATTCCCATTGTTTTACTAGTAGAGATTCCATTAATAATAAAATTATTAATTACCGTCCATACCAAACTACTGATAAATGCAATCAAAATCAGTTTAGGCAATAAAACTAATTGGAAAACAACCCCATCAGAAATAACAAAATAAATTTCTAATATCAGCCAAACTAATAACTGCATAAATAATCCGATTATAGCAGAACTACAAATATAGCTAAGTTGAATCTGTTTGAACGAAAGTGGTGTAATTGAAAAATCACGAACCGTTTGATTTTCTCGATCATAGACCATTTGTCCTAATGAATTCAAAGTGGTGGTAACCGCAGTTACCGTTAAGGTACCACCAATCAACCAATAATCTAATAAAATTTTTGAATCTGGAACGTTTTGCCACTGTGATAACATATTTTGTTTTAAAAAAAACAAATATAAAATAAATGAAATTAGTGCCCCAAACAACGATAAAAAGATGTTGCTAATACTGCTAAAATATAGATTTAGGTTACGTTTAATCAGACTTTTCAATTAGCGCATCTCCCTTCCAGTTAATTCCATAAAAATATCGTCCATTGTGTTTTCACGAAATTCAAAGTTATTAATATACGGCTCGTTTTCTTTTAAAATTTTAATGGCGGTGGCCGGAGTTTCAACTTTAATTGTTACTTTTTGTTCTGTAATTCTTTTCATTGAATCCTTTTCCACTTGAATTTTATCTAAATGATTACTCGTAATTACTAATAAGTTTTGCGGATATCTAGCTTTTAATCCTGGTACGGTATCGTGAATTAACATTTTTCCATGATCAATTATATAAATAAAGTCTGAATTTTCTGCTTCTTCTAAATATTGAGTTGTTAAAATAATGGTCGTTTTCCATTCACTTTGTAATTTTTCAAGTACTTCCCAGATTGCTGTTCTAGTCTGGACATCTAATCCCGTGGTCGGTTCATCTAAAAATAATACTTGTGGATGACTAAGCAGAGCCCTGGCAATATCAACTCGCCGTCTTTGCCCTCCAGATAGAACTCCATATTTCTTCTCTAAAAAAGAATCAATTCCAATTAATTTAGCAATTGCTAAAATATCGGTCTCGGTCACCGAAGAATACATCTCTGCTCGTATTTTCAGGTTCTTGATTACCGAAAATTGCTTATCTAACAAACTATTTTGAAAAACAACGCCAATTCGGTTTCGATAATTCTTTTCATTGGAACCAATTCCATCAATTTCAATTGACCCAGAATTAGGTTGTAGTAACCCGGTCATCATCTCAATGGTAGTCGATTTACCAGAGCCATTTGGACCTAATATTGTTACAAATTCTCCTCGATTAATCGTTAGATTAAGTTCACTTACTGCTTTAAAATTTCCAAACGACTTGGTTAAATTTTTAGTTACGATAAAACTCATTTTTCCATCTCCTTTTTACCAGAATATCCTAAAAATTCCTTTAAAAGAGCACAATTTAACTAAGCGGTTTTCAAATGAACTTAACTGGTAAAAAAAGAGCAATCAAAAAAGCCCAACTAACTAAATAGTTGGACTTTCGCTTTAATTTAAATCTACTTTAGGCGCTTTAGCTGCGTTAGCGTCTGCCTGGAAGAATGGTTTGGTCTTTAAGTTTAAATTATTAGCAACAATACTACTTGGAAATGAAATAACCTTTTTATTATAAGATTGGACTTCCGCATTGTAGTCTCGTCTCGTTTGACTGATTCGATTTTCTGATCCTTCAATTTGCGTCATTAACGTTGAAACGTTAGCAGAACTAGCCAATTGCGGATAATTTTCATGAACCGCATTGATCAATACTTGAGTTTGCTTCCCTAAATTATCAGAAGCCTTGACCTTATCGCTAGGTGTACTTGCACTGTCGTATTGTTTTCTAGCAGTGGCAATATCGCCAAAGATTTTTTGTTCGTTTTTCATGTTACCTTTAACGGCACCCACTAGCTGTGGAGTTAAATCAGCTCGACGTTGTAATTGAACATCAACATTACTCCATTGTTGATCAACGTCTTGACTAGCCACGTTCAACTTGTTTTGAGTGGCAATATACCAACCTCCAATTGCTACAATCAAAAAGACTACGATTCCAGCAATTATTGAAATATTTCTTGTTTTTTTAGTCATTCTATTTTCCCTTTCCTTGGCTAAAATTTTTCTTAAAAATTGAATCCACCACCGTCGTCAGAACCAGATCCACCAAAATCACTTCCAAAACCGCCATCATCAAAGTCTGAACCACCACCAAAACCTCCGGATGGTGGAAAGAAATCATCATGATCATCAAAAGAATGGGAGTTGAAAGCTCCTAATACACCTAATGCAGTTATTAGCAACGCTGTATTAATTACCCCATCTCGAGCAATCTTCTTCTTTTCATCATCTGAAAGTCGATCGACGTAGCTATCTGGATCATTAATTCCACGATCCTGTAAATCAGCTTGTAAATTGGCATCATGGTGAATTTGATAACGTAACAACTGATCTGCATAATCTAATTCTATCAAACTTTGTAGTCCAGTTTGAAATTGTGAATCGGTACTAGGTAATCCAAACCAATTCTGAATTTCAGCAATTCTAGTTGTATGGTTAACCAAATCAGTTAGATTACCCGGATATTGTTTGCGTTTGGCATTTTGCAAAATCTCTGTTTTAACGGTCGTTTGATTCTGCGCCTTTCGTTGCTCTAACATCTGTTGATATCCTAATAGTTCCGTTTTAGATATTAAACGACTATCGTATAAGGGATTCCCCTTCTTCATTTCAATTGCAACTGCTTGCTTTAAATCTAGTGGCTGTTGCAATTGACTAGCATTTAATAAATACCACCACTGGTTATAGGTTAAACTTTGCACCCTAAAGTGACGATCATTTTCCACTTCATTATCAATCTGCTTTAAAACCGTTTCCTGGAGTTCTGCAGCTGAAACTTCCGCGTTAGCCCAATCAGTCTTCGCTAACCGTTTTTTGGTTTCAGAAATTTGGGCCTTTAATCTAAACTTAGGATAAATTAACCAATAAAAAATACTTCCTAAAGCAACCACCAATAAGACGTCAAAAATTAAAAATCCAATCAATCCGGAATTCTTTTGTAAAATAGCCGCCGGACTATCTTGTCGAATTTGCGAATTATTGTTGTCTTCATTAGTTGACCGATTACTAGGAGCATCAATTTGATTTTGATGCTTACCCAAGTAGCTGACTAATTGCGTACTTAATTTAGCAACTCCGGTATTATAGTCTTGTTGCTTAAAGGCTTGCTGAATCTCCGTTGATATAATCTGTGACTTAGCTCCATCTGGCAAAACTGCTTCCATCCCGGTCCCCGTTTCTAAACGGTTAACGTGATTTTTAGTATCAATAATTAGTAAAATACCGTTATTCCAACCTTTTTGCCCCAAACCTAACTTTTTATATTGGTCATGAGCGTAGTCTTCAATGCTTCCTTGCCCAGTTGGAATACCATTCAAAGTAATTACGGCATATTGTGGGTGACCTTTCACTTTGCTTAAATCGTCATTATTTAAACTATCAATTTGACTAATCGTATTTTCGCTTAAAACATGGGCATCATCTTTGACCCAGTTAGATTCTTTAGCTGCAGCTGGACCTACGATAGTAAAGATTGTCAGTAAAAAGATAAACCCAAATAAAAAAAGAGCTGTCAGATTATTTTTCTTAAATTGTTTCAAAATTATCTCCCCCAACTCTCAAGCTAGAATTATTCACTTTTTTTATCATAATGCTCAATAAAGTAAATTAAAGTCTGGAGTTCGTTGGTTAAATCAACATTGTGAACCCGAATATCATCTGGTAATGATAGTCGAATTGAAGTAAAGTTTAACACACCACTAACTCCGGCTTCAGAAACTTGACTAGCAACCTTTTGAGCAACATTTGAAGGAACCGTTAAAATTACAACTGAAATTTGTTGTTCTTTTAACTGAGTAACCATCTTGTCCATAGGATAAATTGGCACACCACCCTGAATCGTGTTAATGTTTTTAGGGTTAGTATCGAATGCGGCGGAAATTCTAATGTTGCTGTCTTGGTGGAAATTAAAGTTTAATAAAGCATGCCCTAAGTTACCAACCCCAATTAAAGCAACGTTAGTTAAACGATCTTGGTGTAGAATGTTTTTAAAGAACTCAATTAAATCATTGACGTCATAACCATAACCACGTTTACCCAAGGCACCAAAATAAGAAAAGTCTCGTCTAATTGTAGCTGAGTCGACATGAATTGCATCTGCTAATTCATTTGATGATACTCTTAATTTACCACTATCATGTAGAATGTTTAGGTAACGGTAATAAATAGGTAATCGCTTTGCGGTTGCGCGGGGAATTTTATTTTCTGCCATTGTGTACTCCTTATATTCGTATTATTTACGTAAGATTCATTGTACCATATTAAAAAAAAGTTTGTGAAAATTATTAAAATTAATTTCACAAACATTCAAAAAATTTTAAGTTATTCTAGAAAGAAGGTATTTTAGTGATTATTTTACAAGCCAATAATCTAACTAAAAGATTTAATGGTGAACCCCTTTTCAACAATCTTAATTTAGCAATTCAATCGAACAGTAAAATCGGATTAGTTGGACAAAACGGTGCCGGTAAATCTACTTTTCTAAAAATGATGATGGGTGAAGAATCCATCAGTGACGGAACCATTACTTCCAAAAAGAATTTAACCATTGGCTACCTTCCCCAAAATACCGGTCTTCATTCTGATCGAACAATCATTGATGAAATGAAATTAGCTTTTGCAGATATCATCCAACAAGAACAACAACTTCACAAACTAGAACTACAGATTAGTGATCCAGTCATCAATGAAGACCCCCAAAAATTAGCAGAAATTTCCAAGCTTTATGATCAATTACAATCAGATTTCACCCTCAAGAACGGTTACGGCTACCAAGCTGAAATTAGAACCGTTTTAGCCGGCTTTGGTTTTTTTGAAGCAGATTTCAATCGAAAAATTAACGAATTATCCGGTGGTCAACAAACTCGATTAGCGTTGGCTAAAATCCTCCTTGAAAAGCCAGACCTACTTGCTTTAGACGAACCGACTAATCATATTGATATGGAAACGACTGTTTGGTTAGAAAAGTATCTACAAAACTATTCCAAAGCAATCATTGTAATTTCTCACGATCGTTACTTCTTAGATACTTTTGTTAATGAAATTTATAATTTAGATCATGGCATTTTAGAATATTATAAGGGTGACTATACCAACTATGTCTCCGAAAAAGCCCATCGCCAAGAAATTGCTTTAAAAAACTTTGAAAAACAACAGAAAAAAATCAAAAAAGAAGAAGAATTTGTCCAAAAAAATATTGTTCGAGCTTCTACAACGAAACGTGCTCAGTCCCGACAAAAACAACTAGATAAAATGGAAGTTTTAGAAAAACCTCAAGCAACCCACGGAACAGCTCGTTTCCAATTTCATCCTCGAAAAAAGAGTGGTAACGTAGTTTTAACCATCGAAAACCTGGGGATTGGGTATGACAATCATACCCTTAGTTATCCGATCAATCTTCATTTAACCGCCAAACAACGGGTCGGCATTTTAGGTCCGAACGGAATTGGTAAATCAACTCTATTAAAAACCATTATTGGCACCCTTCCTAAAATCACTGGTTCCATTACTCTAGGAGCCGGAGTTAGCATTGGTTACTACGATCAACAACAGGCCACTTTACATCGTGAAAAGGACGTTCTTCATGAACTTTGGGATGATTATCCTACTACACCAGAAGGTGAAATCAGATCAATCTTAGGGAGCTTTCTCTTTAGGGGCGATGAAGTTGAAAAAAGTGTTGCAATGCTTTCCGGTGGAGAAAGAGCCCGCTTGCTACTCACCAAACTTTCTATGAATCAAGATAATTTCTTAATTCTAGACGAACCTACTAACCATTTAGATATTGATAGCATTGATGTTTTAGAACAAGCTTTGCTGAACTTCTCTGGTACCATTCTCTTTGTTTCTCATGACCGTTATTTTATTAATAAAGTTGCAACGGAAATCATGGAAATCACTCCAGCTGGTTCACAATTATACATTGGAAACTATGCCTATTATTTGGAAAAAAAGGAAGAACTAAATTCAACCTCTACCAGCTCCCAGACTGCTAAGCAAAAGGAAACTACTACTGATAACAAACAAAAATATCAAGATCGCAAAGTAGCCCAAAAAGAAAAAAGAAAATTAACCCGTAAAATCACAGAAATAGAAACTAAATTAACTGAGTTAGAGGAACATCAAACTGAAATTGAAGAACAAATGACGATTCCTGCTAACTACCAAGACGCAGAAAAAAGCTTAGAGTTACAAAATCAATTAGATGAAATTAAAAATAAGGAAACAACGCTCGAAACAGATTGGGAAGAAACTAGTTTAAAATTAGAAGATTATGACTAAAAAAGGTCTAAGTTCATATGAACTTAGACCTTTTTTTAATGTTCTTCGTTTGCTTGCCACTCAAACTCTAATCCAGGATCAGCATTTAGTGACATATCGGCTTTTGCCCCATGTCGTTGTAGCATTTCTGCTGCCGCGCCAATCATTGCAGCATTATCACCACATAATTTTAATGGTGCTTTGACAAAAGGAACCTTTCTTTTTTCTAGTTCCATTGTTAAACGTTCTCGAATGCCACGATTAGCAGCAACTCCACCAGCTAAGATAAATTCTTTTGCTGGATATTTATCTAGGGCTCGCATTGCTTTACTGGCCAAAACATCGACTACTGCATTTTGAAAGCTAGTAGCCAAATCAGCTTGATTTAATTCCTCATTAATCTGATCTGCATGATGAACGGTGTTGATAAAAGCACTTTTAAGTCCACTAAAACTGAAATCAAAATTATCTTCTTTAGCCATTGCTCTAGGGAAATTAAAAGTATCTTTTCCGCTATGGGCTAATTCATCAACTTTGGGACCAGCGGGATAATTAATTCCCATTACCCGACCAATCTTATCAAAAGTTTCACCCGCAGCATCATCTCTGGTTTCACCAATGATTTTGAACTCTCCCTCTTCAGGCATCCAAACCAATTCCGTATGACCTCCAGAAACCACTAAAGCCAGTGCAGGAAATTCAATTGGATGTTCAAAATTAGTGGCATAAATATGTCCAGCAATGTGGTTAACCGGAATTAAAGGTAAGTTATGCGCCCAAGCGACCGTCTTAGCAGCTGTTATTCCTACTAATAAAGAACCGACCAAGCCCGGACCATAAGTAATCGCAACTCCAGTTAAGTCATCATAAGTTACACCAGCATCTTTTAAAGCATCATTGATACAAATGGTAATTTGTTCAATGTGATGCCGACTTGCAACTTCTGGAACCACTCCACCAAAACGTTGGTGACTTTTAATTTGGGTTGCAACAATATTTGTTAAAATTTCTGTTCCATTTTTTATAATTGCGACACTAGTTTCATCACAACTAGTCTCAAACGATAGAATTAAACTATCTTTTTTATCCATAATTAATTATTCCACCAATCATCTTCCAAAGTTTTTTGCACCAATATAGTTGGTCTTATCTAAATGGAGTCGCAAACAAACCGCATCCAATTCTTCTTGAAAATGATTAGGTTTCACTTCAACCTTAACAAAACCAATATCTTTAAATAAAGTCTGCGCATTATGATTATCAATTCGACAATTACAATCAATAAAATCTAAATCCATCTCACGGGCCCGTTCAATAATTGTAGTAATTAACAAATAACCCAGACCTTGACCCTGAAAATCGGGTAAAACCGCCACATTTTCAATATGACCACATTTATTATTTTTAGAAAGTGAGATACAAATAAAACCAACCAATTGATCATGTTTTCTTAAAATCAAATAAAAATGGCGATGCCAATTTTTAAAGTCTTGTAAGAAACGTTGCTTGGACCATTTCATTTTTTCTGGGTAGGCAGTTTGATCCAACTTTAAAATATCAGGAACGTCAGACATCATTCCCTTTCCTAAGAAGTAACGATTACCACAAATAGTAACATTTCGGTTTCTAAATTTTAGTCCTTCAGCAACCTTAGTTTCGCGTTGATTACTTTTAAAACGTAAATAATTTTTTCTAAACCTGTTCCACATATGAATCCTGTCCTTCTCCTGGGTGTGCTTTTTGCCAATCAGCTTCTGCTTGCGTTAAACGAAGATATTGCGGTACAAATTGATCAATATTTTCTAGCGGAGCTTGCTTTTCACCATAAATGCCTAGTTTAGCAGCTTGCGGAAGATTATCAATTCCAGTTAACGTTTTAAACCGATCACCAAAAATTTCTTTTAAGCGATCTGAATACTTAAAGACATCTTCCCCTACAAAAATTATTGGTTCTGAATACTTCGCTATCTTTTGAACAAATTCTTCAAAGGGAACGTGTTGATCTGCAATAATTGTTTGTGGACCCGCATCACTAGTACGATACAAACCAGTAAATAAGATATCATTTCTAGCATCAAACAGAGGCATTACCAATTGATTTTCTGCTTGAACGTTTAATGCTAGTGTTAGTAGACTAGAAACGGTAACTAGCTCAATTTGTAGCGTATCTGCTAATACTTTTCCAATTGTAACTGCCACCCGAAGTCCAGTATATGATCCTGGTCCCTTAGCAATTACCACGCGTTGAATATCGTTTGGTTCAATTTTGGCTAATTTAACTAATTCATCAATAATTGACATTGCATAAGCAGCGTGTTTTCGCTGTGTCGTCATGCTTGTAGTCGCCAAAACTTGATTATCATCTAAAATAGCAACGGATAAGGGGCGATTAGAAGTATCAATCGCTAAAACTTTCATTAATTTTCTCCTACTATATCTTTTTCCAGTTAACTTCTGCAATTGATTTTGCCTTACCATTCACCAAAATTTGGTGAATGGTTTTTGTATCATCAATAATTTTAACCTGACTGGTTACATCGTCTCCAAAACGAACTTCATCCTCAAACTTAATTTTAAAATTAGTTGGTAAATGACTTTTTAAAAAGTCAAAAGGCAATGTATTTGTCATCCAGTCAATGTACTTTGTATTAGTAACATGTCCATTAAAATCAATGTTAGTAAAGCAAACGGGAAAGTCCATTGCTAAAACATCATCATCCTTGATTTTAGCAATTTTATGCATCCGTTCAATTCGTTTTACTTTTTCACTTCCGTAACCATCAACTGCTTCTGGTGAAATTGGAACCATCTTTCGTGCCTTTAAATCCATCATAACCCACAGGCTATTAACACTAACTAGTTCCTGATTTTCTTCATCACGAAGCCAAAAGCGACGATTAGCAAAATTCTTTGTATAGAAAGTTCCTTGGGTCTGTGCTTGGATTTTTTCCCCAGCACGTGGCAAACGTGTAATATCAACGTCGTATTGAATAACCACCCAGGTGACCCCATCCTCTTGAACCACTTTAGTGCCGAGTCCTAATGAATTCGACTGATCTTCGGATGCTTGTACAATTTTATTTAAAAGTGAATTTAACGTTATGTTACCGTGCAGATTAGTTTCATAGTTAGCAATTTGGGTCTTTTCTGAAAAAATACTACCAGCCATTAAAATCCTCCTTTATTTAGTTAATATCATGGTATTGATTATATACATCTTGACGAACTAAATCATTTAATTTGGCCACCTGTTTAATTGCAGAATTAGTTTTTAACCCTTCTCGGATCAACTCATCCACTTGTTCAACAACGGGAAGCTTCATTAAAGCCTGGTTTTTGTCATCCTTGGAATTAGAACCAGTTGGATTTCCAGCAACAATAATCACAAATTCACCCCGAATTTGGCTGGTTTGAACCCACTGGAGAACTTCATCTAACGTTCCTCGGATGTATTCTTCATACTTTTTGGTTAATTCACGACCCAGTGTCACCTGTCGATTACCAAATACTTTTTGCAAGTTAGTAATCGTTTTTTTCAAGCGGTGCGGAGCTTCATAAAAAATCAAAGTGGGCTTTTCGTTAACTAGTTCTTCTAATTCAGCTACCTGTTCTTTTGGTTTTCGATTTAAAAATCCATAGAATAAAAATGGTTGCGGTGCAACTCCAGAAGCAATTAAACTGGTCAATCCCGCACTTGGACCTGGAATACTAATCACGTCAATTTCGTTTTCAATACAACGGTTAACTAATTCATGACCTGGATCACTGATTGAGGGCATTCCTGCATCACTAACCTGTGCAATATTTAGCCCTGCTTGCAACTTACTAATTAACTCTGGAATTCTGGATTCGGTGTTATGTTCGTGAAAACTAATTTGTTTAGTTTTTACTTCAAAATGATTTAACAATTTTTGTGTATTTCTGGTATCTTCTGCGGCAATTAAGTCGACTTCATGCAGTAATTTCACCGCTCGAAAAGTCATATCATCTAAATTACCGATGGGAGTTGGCACTAAATATAATTTACCGCTTTCTGAAGTGGCAAAACTTTTTTGCGATTGTACAGTCATCAAACTACCTTTCTCCGTAAATTATTTGGGTACAAAAAATACAACTTTCGTTTTTTTCTCTTCTTTTTCCGTATGACTCGTTACAAATATGGAATCCCTGGTTATAGAGCTTCTCTAAATTCTTTTTGGACTTAGATAACCCATGAACCGTGTGTCCCTTCTTTTCTGAAGAACGTAACAATTCGCGGAGATGTTCATTTTCAATCTTTAATTCAGAATTTTCCTCTAAAATCGCACTGATGCTATCTTTCATTTTAGCAACCTCAGTCACCATCTGACTAAATTGAAGTGATAGTTGATCGATATTTTCGTTAATTTGTTTTGAATCCAACCCGCTCACTCCTTTTTTATCCTCGAACTGTCCTTAAACAATTCAAAGTAATCACTTCTAAAATATTTTGAAAACTAATGTTAATCTTTTGTTTTTGTTCACTTACTAAAATATCGTTAATTATTTTTAAAAGGGCCTCATCTGTAATTGAAAATGATAATCGTTCAATCACAATATAAATGTTTCCGTATGCTAATTCTTGGGCTGGAAGATGCTTAAATTTAAGGTTAAAAACATCCTGGAAAATTAAACACAACATATTAATAAATATTTTTTGATCATCTCGATCTCGAAGCAAGGGTAATAAATTGGTTTGTACCATAGTAAAAGCACGGTAATCCCCCTTAACTACCAGTGAAAACCAACTCTCAATTTGTTCCTTAGCCTTTGCAAGCCAATCATCTTCACAAAGTCGATCAATTTGATGAATATCAGAGGTCAATTTCAGCATTAGATTGGTACTTGTTTTAACTAACCCTTTTTCTTGAGCATAGTTAACTAAGCTAGCTGGTTTAATTTTAGGTAGTTCAACTAGTTGGGTTCGTGATTGAATGGTTTCAATAATTTTATGATAATCATCAGTCAATAAAAAGGAATTGACATTGCCAACTGGCTCTTCGATAAACTTAAGTAATCCATTAGCAGCACCAACGGTCATCAAGTCAGCCCCTGCAATAATGAATACCTTTCGATCACCTTCAACGGCACTTTTGGTAAATTCTTGTTTTAAATTTCTGATTTGGTCAATTTTAATACTTCTACCATCCGGTCTGACAATCATTACATCCGGATGTTCTTCTGCAGAAATTCGAATACACTGATTACACCGTCCACAAGGAAATCCATTTGTCTGTGGGTGCTCACAAAAAAGTCGCATCGCAATCATTTTTGCTAATGCAACTTTTCCTAACCCAGCTGCCCCTGAAAATAAATACGCATGACTTAAATCCTGATTACTAATTACCTGCATAAAATGGCTAGCTAGTTCTTTTTGATTAGTTTCGACTTCTTTAATTAACGTTTCTGCTTGTGTTTTTTCCATCTCTAAAAGCGGTGGAAACTATCCATAGGAAGGACCATTACGGTTGCCCCACCCACTTGAACTTCAACTGGATAAGAAGTATCACTAATGCTTCCAGCTAAACTAATTGGTGGAGTAACATATTGCTCTCTTGCCTGACAAGTTCCCTTGATAATGTCTAAGACACCTTGAACTTCTTCATCTTTAACCCCAATCATGTAGGTCACGTTTTTAGCTTTCAAAAAACCACCTTTGGTTGCTAATTGAGTGGCAATAATTTTCTTTTCATTTAATTTTGCTTGTAATGCTGAGGTATCTTTTTCTTGCACGATTGCTAATATTAACTTCATTATTATCTCCTTCTTATTTAAAATATTCAGGAACCCGTTTTTCAATAATCGCTAAAACGTCAGAAACGACTTGTTCAACCGTTTGGGTTGCATCAATTCGAACTATTTGCTCAGATTGTCTAGTTGCCATTTCATCATAAGCATTATGAACCTTAACATAAAAATCATGTTTTTCTTTATCCAGCCGATTAACTTCATCGGATCGATACTTTTTAATTCTTTCTAATCCCACTTCAACCGGTAAATCAAAATAGATTGTTAAATCAGGTTTTAAGCCCTCTGTCGCAAAATCGTTCAAATTCTTAATTGCAGCTTCACCAATTCCACGTCCAGCTCCCTGATACGCGATTGAACTTTCGACAAATCGGTCACAGAGAACCAATTGTCCCCTTTTTAAGGCCGGAATAATTTTTTCAACCAAGTGTTGTCTTCTAGCTGCTGCAAATAATAATGCTTCTGTTCGAGCATCCATATTTTGGTTTCTACTATCAACAATGATATTCCTGATTTCTTCAGAAATAACATTTCCACCTGGTTCTCTTGTGGTAACCAAATCATTTCCTAGTTGTGGTTCTATTATACTAATTATTCGGTTTAAAGCAGTGGTTTTACCTGCTCCTTCACTGCCTTCAAAAGTAACTAGTTTACCATTCATTTATAATCATTCCCATCATTTAATATCTCAATTGTACTTTAACTTAAATTCATTGTCTATTTTGAAACCAAAATCTGAGTATAAAAAAAGATCGAAATTAATTTCGATCTTCTTAAAGATTATTCCGCACTTAAACTAACTACTGGATCAACTTTAGCAGCTTTGTGTGCTGGCGCAAGCGCCGCTAATAGACAAATGATTACTGAAACTACAATTCCAAAAATAGCGTTTCCAACTGAAATTTGCATTAATGAATAATGAATTCCACTAGTTGATAAGTGATTAATTCCAGACTGCGCTAAGTAACCAATTACAACTGCAAAAATGGATGAAAGTAATCCAATGAAGAATGATTCAAAAATAAATAGGTTACGAACGTTTCGTTTAGTAAATCCTAGTGCTCTAAGAATTCCAATTTCTTTGGTTCTTTCCGAAACACTAATGTATAGAACCACAATAATCATAATTGCAGATACCAATAATGAAATGGCCGCAATGGCAACTAAAACGGTCACAGCTAGGTTAACGTAAATATTTAAGGTTGAAACAATGCTTCCTGCACCGGTGATTTGGTAAAGTGCTTTTCCTTTACTATCTTTAAGGGCTTTAATCTCGTTTTGAACGGGATCAACGTTCTTAACTCCACCAGAAATATCAACCGCTAAGAAGTTAGGTTTAAACTGTAATCCAGCATCTTTAAACATTGATTCCATCGTAGAATAAGAAATTGCTGCTCCTTGAGTATCAGCTACCCCGCTAACTTTAACCTGTTTTTCTAATACTTGTGGTTGTGCATCAGCTCCAGCTGCATTCATGTATAAAGTAATGGTTTGTCCCTTAACTGAGTATGGATGTTTTTTGTTGAATTTTTCTGCATCACTTTTACTAATTAAAATTTCATCTTTTCCAGGTACATTTCCTGACTTAATGGTATTTTTCTTAATTGTGTTATTAAAGGTCTGTAAGAAACTAATTTTACTAGTTTTGTCTCCGGATTTTAATTGACCTCCACCAACTGAATAATAACCCTTGGCAGCTTGCTTAACGTTATCAATCTTTTGAATTTTTTTAACGTCGCTATCCTTCATATTAATCTTAGAAGGATCGGAATCTTCACCAACTTTTTGCGTTACTTGAACGGTATTAGGATTAATTTGCGAATAGATTTCATGATTAATGTAACCCTTAGTCCCATTACCTAATCCCAGCATAATAATAACACTGAAAATTCCGATAGAGGCTCCAAACATAATTAATAGGTTTCGTTTGAGGTTATAGCTAAAATGATGCCAAGCCATCGCCGCAATTGACTTCGAATTGGCCACTTTTGATTTAAACGGACGAACTTTATCATCAACTGGGAATGCTGGTTTCAAACGTTGCTCATCATCAATGACTCCATCTGCTAAATGAACAATTCTAGTTCCATAGTTAGCCACAATTTGTGAATGAGTAACTGCCAGAACTAACTTGCCATCTTTGGCAATTTCATTCATTAATTCTAGAATTTCTGTCGTGTTTTGGGCATCTAGTGCTCCAGTTGGTTCATCGGCAATGATGATATCTGGATCAGACGCAAGGGCTCTTGCCACTGAAACTCGTTGCTTTTGTCCCCCGGAAAGTTGGTTAGGATACTTGTTTTTATGTTCCGTTAATCCCACCTTTTCAAGTAACTCATCAACTCTTTTTTCTTGTTCTTTTTTAGAGAGATTAGTCATTTCCATGGAAACCATAATGTTTTCTCGAATAGATAAGTGGCTAATCAAATTAAAGCTTTGGAAAATAAATCCAATCGTTTTTCGACGATACTCATCTAATTGTTTAGCAGTATCTTTTTTAGTGGATTTACCATCTAATAACACATCACCTTCATAGTCACTATCTAATCCAGCAATGATGTTCATTAAGGTAGTTTTTCCACCACCGGATTCACCTAAAATTGAAACAAATTCACCACGCTCAAATTCTAAGTTAATTCCTTTTAAAACATCAAAATCTTGATCATTCAAATGATAAGATTTTTTAATATCATTTAATTGTAAGTAGGCCATACATTCTCCTTTTTGTAAACAAAGTTAACACTTAGTCTTGATGCGTATTTTACAGTAAATTAGTTAAACTTCATAGCACTTAAGATAAAAATAAAAAAGAACTTAATAAATAAGTTCTTTTAATAATCATATACACCGGCTTGAATATGGTTGTTTTTGATATTCCGTTTACGTGCCTGTCGATACATAAACTCATATTTTTGTTTTGCCAATTCGGTTTGTGCAATAATCTGATCATCAACTTCTGCGATTGCAGCTTGCGTTTGTTGAGCTTGATCCCAATCTGCTTTCAATAAATTAATTGAGTCCAAAAGATCTTCATCATATAGTTTTTTTAAGTCTTTTTTTCTAAAAACAAACATCTATGATACCTCACATTTCAGTTCGACCTTCAACGGCTTTAAATAGTGTCATTTCATCAGCGTATTCAATATCACTACCCACAGATAGGCCGCGGGCTAATCTAGTAACTTTAATCTGAGCTGGCTTTAACAGACGAGCCAGATACATTGCAGTAGCGTCACCTTCAGGAGTGGCATTAGTTGCAATGATTACTTCTTTGATTGCTTCGTTTTTTTGCAATCTTCTAATTAGAGAACTGATATTAATATCATCGGGACCCTTCCCCTCCATTGGAGAAAGGACACCATGCAAAATATGATAAAGACCATTAAAGTCTTTCATTTTTTCCATAATGGCTACATCTTTAGGTTGCTCAACTACCAGAAGCTGCGATTGATCACGGTTGGGATCACTACAAATCTCGCAGGGATCTTCTTCGGTAATATTACCGCAAATAGAACAAAGCTTTAATTTTGCTTTGGTATCATGAAGCGCATTAGCAAAGTTCTCTACATCTTCTTTGTTCATATCAATGGTATAAAAAGCTAACCGAACCGCCGTTTTTTTACCAATTCCGGGTAAATGCATGTAACTATCAATTAATTTTGCAACTGGTTCTGGATATTGCATTGATTGTTCCTCTTTTTATAGTCCAGGAATGTTCATTCCTTGAGTAAATTTACCCATCTTACTTTGGGTAGTTTCATTAATTTGACCAATAGCGTCGTTAACCGCGCTAATTACTAAGTCTGAAAGCATATCTGGATCATCTGGATCGATAGCTTCAGGCTTGATTTGCATATCTTTCATAGTCCGGTCACCACTAAAAGTAACTTTTACCATTTCTTCTGGTGATACACCAGTGAAATCAGTACTTTCAATTTCACTTTGTTGTGCTGCCATCTTCTTTTGCATTTCTTGCGCTTGTTTCATAATCTTTCCCATGTTCATTCCCATGATAATACTCCTTTTTATTTTAATAATTAATTATCTTCGATTTTTATTATATCATTTCCAAATAATTCTTTTGCCTTTGAAACGGTTTTATTTTCTTCTGGTTCCTTAGTTGGTTTTGTTTCTACCTTATTATGATTCTTTAGATTAGGGTTGTTAGCTAAGTATTCCTTTCGAATCCCCGGCCATTCTTCCTTGGCAACAAAAATAATGTCTGGAACTTTTCCAAAAATTTGGTCCATTCCATTTTCTAAAGCATCCATTAATCCGGTATCCGTTCCTGCCTTTTGGTATAAGAACGAGTAGTCAAACGCTACCACAATTCCGCTATCACTTGCAGCTACTGGTTTAGAAACATGCATTAAGGCTCGTTGCGTTACCGTTAACAGTTGCATCAAGTCATTCCATTGACCCTGATATTCGTTTAAACTACTGCGCGTGGCATTCTTGAGTACACCAAACACCTTTTTTAAATCAACTTTGGGCTGTTCTGGAGCATCCTCGGTTGGAACCCGGCCACCAGGTCGTTCAGCCACTGCATTATTACTAGCTGAATTTTTAAATTCAGCCAATTCACTAGTCAAGCGATTAATTTGCTCTTGTAACTTATTAATTTGCTGGGTCGCTACCTTACTCTCGACTGGTTTAACTGCTGCCTCTGGTTCTGGTTTTACATCCCCATTTTTAAATTGGTTGGCAAGGCGAACCGTCAAAATATCTAAGTAAACATCAGCGTGATAAGTAAACCGTAATTGCTGTTGAATTTCATTCAAAATTTCCACAAATTGGTATACCTGTTCAGCAGTAACTTTTTGGGCAACTTTTTCAAAGTTTTCTCCCAATAAGCCTAATTCATTTTCACTAATCATTTGCTTATCTTGTTTATATAAGAGGATATCTTGACAGTTCTTAATTAAATCCTCAATAAATTGATTAGCATCTTTTCCGCTATCTAAAAGCGATTGAACTAATTGCAACCCAGTTTCAACGTTATCATCAATAACTGCTTGTAAATAGTTTTGAAGATCATCTCTGGCCACACTACCAGTAACTTGAAGTGCACTTTCATAAGAGATTTGATCATCACTATATGACAAAACTTGATCTAAAATACTTAAGGCATCACGCATTCCACCTTCGGCACTTTTAGCAATAACCTTTAAGGCACGATCATCATATTTAAAGTCTTTGGCAGCCAGAATTTTTTCCATTTGTTCCAAAATATCCTTAGCTTTAATTCTTTTAAAATCAAATCTTTGTACACGTGAAATAATAGTAGCGGGAATCTTGTGTGGTTCCGTGGTTGCCAAAATAAAGATCACATGAGCAGGTGGTTCTTCTAAAGTTTTTAGTAGGGCATTGAAAGCCCCAATTGAAAGCATATGAACTTCGTCAATAATATAAACTTTGTACTTAGCCTCAGTTGGAGCATATTTGGCTTTGTCCCGAATGTTTCGAATTTCTTCGACCCCATTATTGGAAGCCGCATCAATTTCAATTACATCATTTAAGGAACCGTTATTAATGGCAACACATGTACTACACTCATTACAAGGTTCACCATCTTTGCTGTATTCACAATTAACTGCTTTTGCCAAAATCTTAGCAGTAGATGTTTTTCCGGTTCCACGCGGTCCGTTAAAAAGATAGGCATGACTAATTTGATCAGTTATCAATGCGTTTTTTAGTGTTTGCGTAATGACTTGTTGGCCAACAATTTCATCAAATTGTTTTGGTCTCCAAACCCGGTATAAAGCTTGATAACTCATGATAAACTCCCCTTCTTTTAAACAGTAACTCCTCTATTATAGCGTGAATACTAGCAATTTTCCAAACTATTTCATTGTAAAAAAAATCTCTCAGCCAAATGACTGAGAGGTTATTTTTTATCAACAAGAAGCACAAGACGGAGAAAACTTAGTGCTGCTTCCTTCCGGACCTGACACGGTTCGTAATTCCATCCTTGCCTCAAGGCCTTACGGCATTTACTATGTTAACTTACTAAGATAATAATGTCTAGTGATTATCTCTTTTTTCGTTTACTTTTAAAAAATTTTTTCATTATCAAGGCCGCTTGCTCAGCATCAACTCCTGAGTTCACTGCTACTTGGTGATTTTGTCGTTCATCATTTAAAACGTTGTATAAACTCCCAACGGTTCCTCCCTTGGAATTAAACGCGCCAAACACAACTCTTTCAATTCTAGAATTTAAAATTGCTCCGGCACACATTAAACAAGGTTCGACAGTTACGTATAGCGTACAATCATTTAATCTCCAACTATCCAACGCGCGACAAGCGGACTCAATTGCAATTACCTCGGCATGTTGAGTTGCAATTTCCGTGTGTTCCCTTAAATTATGCCCCGTGGCAATCACCGTTTGATTTTTAACAATCACTGCTCCAATTGGAACTTCTCCAATTGAAGCGGCAAATTTGGCCTCTCGCAGGGCAATTTTCATAAAATAGTTATCAGTTTTATCCATATAATTAATCAACTTTTCTACTTAATAAAATATAGTAACCTTTATCTCTAGTCACAATTTCTACGTTACCAAACGTTTTTTGCATTAATTTCTTGGCAGATGGTGCCCCCTGTTTCTTTTGTAAGACTACTGTGAGGGTTCCATTCGTTTCTAAATGAGAAAATGAGCCGCTAATCATCTCTTCAACCACTTGCTTTCCAGCTCTAACTGGTGGATTAGTGATGATTCCCGCAAATTTATCCGTAACGTTTTCATAAATGTTAGAGTTAAAGATATTCACGTTTTTTATTTGATTTTGTTCAGCATTTCTTTTCGCTAATGACAACGCTAAATTATTAACGTCCACCATCGTAAACTGACGATTTGAATTACTTTTTGCTAAAAACAAACCGATAGGACCATAACCACAACCTAAATCCAAGATGGGACCAGCAGGTAAATCCTTTAAATTAACGGCATTTATCAAGACTCGAGAACCATAATCAATCGTATTTTTAGAAAACACTCCGTTATCTGAAACGAAACGGAGTGTTTCATTTAGTAGCGTATAATTCCATTCTTTTTCATCGTGTTTCACATTCGGATCTGATGTATAATAATAATTGTTCATTTTTCGCATCCTTTAAAAAGTTATTTTTTTAGTTTCACACACCACATATAGTATGTTTCTCAAAAAAACACGCTATATATGGTGTGTTTTCATTTGAAAGTTTTATTTTTAGTAGTAGAATTTGTATATTAGCAAAAACGAAAGGGAGATTATTATGAAACCAATTACTGTATTTACCAAAAACAATTGTATCCAATGCAAGATGACAAAGCGTTTTTTAGAGCAACACAACGTTGACTTCGTTGAAAAAAATACCTCTGATAACCAAGATTACATTAACTACTTAAAGGACCAAGGATTCCAAGCAGTTCCTGTTGTTGAAAGTAACGTTGATGATTCATTTAGCGGTTTTCAACCAGATCGTTTAAAACAACTAATTAGTAACTTAGCATAATTCTACATTTACCATTATACACATTAAGGGGCGCTAGTATATGTCATTAAAAGATCAAAAAGATGTTAGTTATTTTCTATTAAATAACGAAATAAACATCCCAACTAAAGATGGAAAAATTAGACTTGAAAAAGACCAAGAAGCATTAGCAGCCTTTATTAAAGAAAATGTAATTCCCAATACGGTTACATTTGATTCACTGCCAGCTCGTTTGGACTATCTTGTCAAAAATAACTATATTGAAGCAGAATTCTTAAAAAAATATACAAATGACTTCATTGAACGTTTGTATCAATATTTAAAGGAACAAAACTTTCACTTTAAGTCATTTATGGCTGCATATAAGTTTTATGCACAATATGCTTTAAAAACTAACGATGGTAACCAATACTTAGAAGGTTACATTGATAGAACTGCTATGAATGCCCTCTTTTTAGCAGATGGAAACGAAGAATTGGCAATGAACTTAGCTGATGAATTAATCCATCAAAGATTTCAACCAGCTACGCCTACTTTCTTAAACGCTGGAAAGAAGCGCCGGGGTGAGTTGATTTCATGTTTCTTAATTCAAACTACTGATGATATGGACAGTATTGGTAGAACCATCAACTCCGCACTCCAACTATCAAAAATTGGTGGTGGAGTTGGAATCAACCTTACTAACTTGCGAGCAGCTGGAGATCCAATCAAACACATCCAAGGTGCTGCTAGTGGTGTAATGCCCGTTATGAAGTTATTAGAAGATAGTTTTACTTATTCTAATCAATTAGGACAACGTCAAGGTGCTGGTGTGGTTTACCTCAGTGTCTTCCATCCCGATATCATTGACTTCCTTTCCGTTAAAAAAGAAAATGCCGATGAAAAAATTCGAGTTAACACCCTTTCATTAGGAATTACCCTTCCAGACAAGTTTTATGAACTTGCTCAAAATGACCAAGAAATGTACTTATTCAGTCCTTACGACGTTGAAAGAGAATATGGGGTTCCCTTCTCATACGTTGATATCACTAAAGAATATGACAACATGGTCGCTAACGAAAACATTAAAAAGAAGAAAATTAACGCCCGTGATTTAGAAACTGAGATTGGTAAGTTACAACAAGAATCTGGTTATCCTTATATTTTAAACATTGATACTGCTAATCGAGTTAACCCCATTGACGGTAAAATTGTAATGAGTAACTTGTGTTCTGAAATTATGCAAGTTCAAACTCCTTCAATTATCAATGACTTACAAGAATACGAAAAACTAGGTACTGATATTTCATGTAACTTGGGATCAACCAACGTCGTTAACCTAATGAACGGTTCAGACTTTGGTAAGTCCATTGATTCAATGGTTAGAGCCTTAACTTACGTAACTGATGAAAGCAAAATTGACGTAGTTCCTTCTATTCGTCGTGGAAATGATCTTAGTCATTCCATCGGACTAGGTGCAATGGGACTTCATTCTTACTTTGCTTTAAACCACATGTACTATGGTTCTAAAGAATCAGTTGAATTCACTGGTGTATACTTTATGCTCCTCAACTACTGGACTCTAGTAGCTTCAAATAAGATTGCCAAAGAAAGAAATAAATCATTTTATAACTTTGAAAACAGTAAGTATGCTGATGGTTCTTACTTCGACAAGTATACTTCTGCTGATTGGGGTCCTAAATCAGATAAGGTTAAGGGTCTCTTCGAAGGCATCTTTGTTCCTTCAGAAGCTGATTGGGAAGCCTTGAAAGAATCAGTTATGAAATACGGTCTTTACCACCAAAACCGGATGGCAGTTGCTCCCAACGGTTCAACTTCATACATTGGTGATGCTACTGCTGGTATCTTCCCTATCGTAAGTCGAATCGAAGAACGTCAAGAAGCAAAGATTGGAACGATTTTCTATCCCGTTCCTTACCTATCAAACGATACCCTTCCATATTATGAATCTGCTTATGATATTGATATGCGAAAAGAAATTGATATCTTTGCCGAAGCTCAAAAACACGTTGACCAAAGTCTAAGTATGACCATGTTTATGCGTTCTACGATTCCTGAAGGTCTTTACGAATGGAAGAACGGACGTAGTAGTAAGATGTCAACTCGAGACTTAACTATTTTACGTAACTACGCTTACCATAAAGGTATTAAATCTATCTATTACGTTAGAACCTTTACCGATAATGATGATACAGTTGGTGCAAACGAATGTGAAAGTTGTGTAATTTAGGAGGACAATGATAAATGAATATCAAGGAAGTTTTAAACGGTAATCTACAGGGAAGTTATAACTCAATCAACTGGGATCACGTTGACGATAGCGTTGATCAAGCCACTTGGCATAAATTGACTGAACAATTCTGGTTGGATACTCGAGTACCAGTTTCTAATGACTTAAAAGACTGGCGCGAACTTGACGACGATCATAAATGGTTAGTTAGTCACGTATTTGGTGGCCTAACTTTATTAGATACCTTGCAATCACAAGATGGAATGGCTTCCCTAAGAAGTGATGCCAGAACCCAGCATGAAATTGCCGTCCTCAATAACATTCAATTTATGGAATCAGTTCATGCTAAGAGTTACTCCACCATCTTCTCAACTCTTAACACTCCTTCAGAAATTACTGATATCTTTAACTGGAGTGATACTGAAGAATACTTACAAAACAAAACCAGAAGAATCTACAACTTATATCATGATGATTCTCATCCTCTTAAGAAGAAGATTTCAAGCGTTTTCCTTGAAACATTCTTGTTCTACTCTGGTTTCTTCACTCCCCTTTGGTACTTGGGACACAACAAATTAACTAACGTTGCTGAAATCATTAAGCTAATCATCCGAGACGAATCAGTCCACGGAACTTACGTTGGTTACAAGTTCCAAATTCAATTTAACCAACTTAGTCCTAACGAACAAGCTGAATTAAAGGACTGGATGTACAACTTCCTCTACGATTTATACGAAAACGAAGTTAACTACACTCATCTTCTTTATGACAAAGTTGGGTTAACTGATAAAGTACTTACTTTCATCCGTTACAACGCCAACAAAGCTTTAATGAACTTAGGTCAAGATCCAATGTTTCCTGATACAGCTGAAGACGTTAATCCGGTCGTTATGAACGGAATTTCAACTTCAACCGTTAACCATGACTTCTTCTCAGAAGTTGGTAATGGTTACCGTCTTGGTAACGTTGAATCAATGTCTGACGATGATTACCTAATCGGTTCATGGGAAGATAAACACAATCATAAATAACAAAAATAACCTACAAATTAAATTTGTAGGTTATTTTTTTACTTAAAATTATTTAGAATAATCCAGAAATCTTTCCATTTCCATCAATTTTGATTTTAGTGGCTGCTGGAACTTTAGGAAGTCCAGGCATCGTTAATATTTTACCCGTTAAGGCGACCAAGAACCCTGCTCCCAATTTAGGGACGAATTCCCGGACATGAATTATAAAATCTGCCGGTGCCGCAACCTGTTTAGGATCATCTGACAACGAGTATTGAGTTTTAGCAACAATAATTGGTAACTTATCCCAACCTAATTTTGCATAGCTGTCCAGTTGTTTTTGCGCCTTATCTGACAATTCCACTTGCTTGCCCCCATAAATGGTTTGCACAATTTTATTCAACTTAACTACTGCATCATCATCCGCTTGATAAAGCTTATGAAAATCAGTGGGTTGTTTGGTAGCTTTAGCTACTTCATCAGCTAATTCAGTAGCACCATGACCACCTTTTCCCCAGACATCAACCGGAGTTACCTTAACGCCTAAATCACTAACGTAATCTTCAACTAATTGCACTTCCTTTTCTGTATCAGAAGCAAATTTATTAATGGTAACGACTACCGGAATTCCATAGCGTTTCATACTATTAATATGTTGTCCCAAGTTTCCTAAGCCTGCTTTTAATGCTGGTAAGTCTTCTTGGTTCAATTCTGTTTTAGCTAATCCACCATGCATTTTAAGCGCTCTAATAGTGGCAACAATTACAATGGCATCCGGATTTTTTCCCAATAGTGGTGTCTTGACATCAAGAAACTTTTCGCCCCCTAAATCAGCCCCAAATCCTGCTTCAGTAACTGTATAATCAGCCATCATCAAAGCAGTTTTAGTTGCTTGAATGGAATTGGTTCCTTGCGCAATGTTGGCAAATGGACCGCCATGAATCAAGGTTGGCGTATGCCCAATGGTTTGAACTAGGTTAGGCTTAATTGCATCTTTTAACAGCGTCGTAATTGCACCTGCAACGTTTAATTCAGAAACGGTAACTGGTTGTTTGTCGTAAGTATAACCAACCACAATTCGATTAATGCGCTTTTGTAAATCCACTAAATCAGTGGAAAGGGTTAAAATTGCCATCAATTCGGAAGCTGCGGTAATATCAAAGCCACTTTCTCGAGGAACACCACTAGTCCGACCACCTAATCCCATGACAACGTTTCTAAGTTCCCGATCATTAACGTCGATGGTCCGTTTTAATAACAGTTGCCGGGGATCCAAGTTTAGTGGGTTACCTTGGTAAATACTGTTATCTACCAACGCCACCAAGGTATTTTGCGCAATCGTTAGCGCATGAAAATCACCTGTCAAATGAAGGTTAATGTCTTCCATTGGAATTACTTGTGAATAGCCTCCACCAGCGGCACCACCTTTCATTCCCATCACGGGTCCTAAAGAAGGTTCTCGCAAAGCTAGCATAGTTTTTCTACCCGTCAAATTTAAGGCATCTGCTAGTCCCACTGCCACCGTTGATTTACCTTCTCCTGCTGGTGTGGGATTAATTGAGGTCACTAGAATTAATTTTCCTAATCCACCCTGATGTTTTTCTGCATCAAGCTCAATTTTCGCTTTATCGCTACCATATGGGATTACTTCTTCTGGCTCAAAGCCAGCCGTCTCCGCAATCTTACTAATGGGCCATTTTTCTGCATTTTGAGCAATTTCAATATCACTTTTCATTAATCAATCGCCTCTTTCTTATCAGATAACTCAGCAATATCTGAACGATATGCTAACTTAGTATTTATCCTATCTAACTCATGATAAATTAAGTCTCTCGCAATTTCCATAGTTGTGCCTGCATTAACCACTGTCAATACCCGACCGCCGTGACTATACAAATTTCCAGCCTCAATTTCACAACTAGCAATATCAACGTCCAGTTGCTCTTTAAATTTAGGCAGTTCATGCTGTCCAGAGGTTTTAATCGGATAGTCCGGGTCAGATAAGACCACGCCTACAAACTTATTTTTGGTTTGCCATTTTGGCTTAACGGCCTTGCCTTGCAATAAGCCGGTGATTAAATCATAGAAATCACTCTCTAGTTGTGGTAACACCACCTGCGTTTCTGGATCACCTAAACGGACGTTATATTCAATTACTTTAGGACCATTTTTGGTTAACATTACTCCGGTATACAAAACACCTTCATAATCAATCTTTTCTTTCTTTAAAGCTGCAATGGTTGGTAACACTAGTTCAGAAATGGTGCGGCTTAAGTCAGTATCGGATACCTGTGCAACAGGACTATACGATCCCATTCCACCGGTATTGGGTCCTTTATCTCCCGCAAACCTTCTTTTATAATCATGTGCTAGTGGCGCGTTTACAATCTGATTTTTTCCAACGAATGAGAAAAGAGAAAATTCAAATCCAGCCAAGTATTCCTCAATAATTAGTTTGTGGTTCAGATTTTTTTGATACATGAATTCCAAAAATTCACTCGTTTCAATCTTCTCCTGGTGAATAGAAACTCCTTTTCCGGCAGCAAGCTCATCCGTCTTAATCACCACCGGATAACCAATTTCAGTAACTGCTTGTTGGGCCGCAGCTAAACTAGTTACCGTAATTGACTTAGCGGTAGGAATCTCATTTTCGGTCAGAATTCTTTTCATAAATGCCTTTGATCCCTCTAATTGAGCGGCCTGTTGTTTGGGACCAAAGATGGCTAAGTGGGCGTTATTAAATGCATCCACGATTCCGGCGACTAACGGAACTTCATTTCCCACAAAGGTTAGCGAAATTGCTTCATCTTGGGCAAATTTTATTAAAGAAGCAAAATCATTGGTATCCAAAACTTTCGTCGTAATTCCAGGTGCTCCCATCCCAGGATTACCAGGAACTACAACTACTTCTTGAACTTTTGAACTTTTTAAAAAGGTTTTTGCAATTGTATGTTCTCGCGCTCCAGAACCAATTACCATAACTTTTTTCATGAATTATCTCCTAATGCTTAAAGTGACGAGTTCCGGTAAAGACTAAAGCAACGCCTAATTCATTGGCCTTATCGATTGAATCTTGATCACGAATGGATCCACCTGGCTCAATAATAGCTTCAATTCCTTGTTGGGCTGCAAATTCTACTGAATCATCCATGGGGAAAAATGCATCAGATGCTAACACTGCTTCACCGTAGCCGGTCTTAGCTTGAGCATGCTTAATTGCAATTTTCACTGAATCAATTCGATTAGGTTGTCCGGCACCCACTCCGAGCGTTTGATCTTCTTTAGCTACTACGATTGCATTTGATTTAACGTGTTTGACGACGTTTTGGGCAAATACCATGGATTTTAACTGTGCTTCAGTGGGTTGTTTTTTAGAAACTACTTGTAAATTAGCAAAATCATTGGCTACCAAGTCACGTTCTTGCATTACTGCACCACCCAGTACTGATACTGTTTCAATTTTTTGGGGAATTTGATTAGTAAAGGGCAACGTTAACAAGCGAATGTTTTTCTTCTTTGCTAGTTGATCAAATGCAGCTTGGGTAAAACTAGGTGCAATGATAATTTCAAGGAAAATTTTGCTTAGTTCCTGCGCCGTTTCTAAATCAACTTCACGGTTAAGGGCTACAATTCCCCCAAAGATAGAAATATTATCCGCCTCATACGCTTTCTTCCACGCCTCGTTGATATTTTCACCCATTCCAATTCCGGCAGGATTCATATGTTTAACGGTCACTACCGTGGGTTGTTTAAATTCAGCAATGATTCGTAATGCAGCATCCGTATCTCTGATATTGTTATAAGATAGTTCTTTTCCGTGTAATACATCGGCATTTAAAACAGAATAATTTTCTGCCAACGGATCTTTGTAGGCCATTGCTTTTTGTTGTGGGTTTTCCCCATAACGAAGCTTTTTAAATAAATCGTAGGTTTCAGTTAATTTATCGGTAAATTCAGCCCCAGTAAAGTATTGAGCAATCAAGGCATCGTATGCAGCAGTGTGTCTAAACACCTTGGCGGCTAATCCTTTTCTAAATTCCAAAGTTTCCGTTTGGTCTTTAAGCGCAGCCAAAACTCCTTGATAGTCATCTGGATCAACCACTGGAATAACGGATGCAAAGTTTTTTGCTGCTGATCTTAGCATTGAAGGACCACCGATATCGATTTGTTCGATTGCTTCTGCTTCGCTAATCCCATCCTTTTGAATAGTTTCCTTAAAGGGATACAAATTAACCACGACCATATCAATGGGAGTGATTTTTTGTTCTGCTAATTGTTGCATATGTTCTGGATTATCTCGTTTCGCTAATAAACCACCATGAACTTTAGGGTGAAGCGTCTTAACTCGACCATCTAACATTTCTGGGAAACCAGTTACTTCTTCAATTTCTAAGACTGATAAACCCGCTTCTTTTAAAACTCGATAGGTTCCACCAGTTGAAACAACTTGGTAATCGGCTGCAATTAACCCTTTTACAAAAGGAACTAAACCTGACTTATCTGATACACTAACTAATGCTCGCTTCATTTAAAAAACTCCCTTATCGACTAATTTCTGAATTGTAGTTGGATATAAGCTGTGTTCTAAACTATGAATCTTAGTTGCTAAACTTTCGATGGTATCTGTTTCGGTAATTTCAACCGGAGCTTGAGCAATGATTTGCCCGCCATCAACGGTAGCATCCACAAAATGAATTGTGATTCCGGTAATTTTAACGCCATAATTATACGCATCGTCAATCCCATGTCTACCCGGGAAACTGGGCAACAATGCCGGATGTAGATTAATAATCCGATTGGGATAATAGTTGATGAAATCAGCCGAGAGAATGCGCATAAAACCGGCTAAAATAATTCCATCTACTTGATCATTTTGCAATTGAGCAATGATTTGTTGTTCTGCCAGCTGCTTTCCTGCTTGATAGCTAACCGTTAAAACGGGAACATTAAATTGCTTAGCGTAGTTAATTACAGGGGCATCGTCATGGTCAACCACTAGCCGAACTACCTCAATTTGTAATTTTTGCTGAGCAATTCTTTGCATAATTGCCAAAAAGTTACTTCCCGTTCCAGAAGCCATTATTGCTATTTTTTTCTTTTTTACCATTCAAAATCACCTTTGAAGATTACGGACTGCTTCGCTCCGCCTTCCCTCTTTTTCAAACTTCCTAGTTCAAACACCGGTTGTTTTAGTTGATCAAAATGTTGTAATACGGAATTTAAGTTTTTTGGTTTTACAATCAAGACCATTCCAATCCCATTATTAAACGTCTTTAACATATCTAAGTCAGTTAAACCACCCAACTTTTTAATCTGTTTAAAAATTGGAGGAATCGTAAAACTAGTGGTTTTAATTTCTGCTACCAGGTCGTCTGCATAGGAACGGGGTAAGTTTTCAATGATTCCTCCACCAGTGATATGACTAATCCCGGCAACTAATTTTTGCTCTAGCAAATCGGCTACCAACGGATAATACAACTTAGTAGGAGTTAATAACTCAGTTTGCAGGCTCTTGGGTAACGCCTGAAAATCCTGACTGGTTTTAATGCCAAAAACGGAACGAACCAACGAATATCCGTTAGAGTGAATCCCACTGGAAGGAATTCCAATTAAAATATCCCCTGCCTCTGTATGTTGCTTAGCATTTAACAGCTGATCCTTTTCTACAATGCCCACTCCAAACGCTGCCAAATCATAATGATTTTCTGCATAGAGTCCAGGTAATTCCGCAGTCTCACCTCCAACTAAAGTTGCTCCGACTTCATTGGTAGCTCGATTAACGCCCTTCACTAATTCAGTAACTACTTCCGGGCGTAATTTATCGACCGCTAAATAATCTTGTAAAAATAATGGTTTAGCTCCTTCCGCCACAATATCGTTCATGACCATGGCGACTAGGTCTTGTCCGATGGTACGATTATTGTTTGCAGCAATTGCCAACAATAATTTGGTTCCGACACCATCACTTCCACTAACTAAAACTGGATGTTGATAACCGGCAGGAATTTCAAATAGTGATCCAAAACCACTCAGGCTTCCTAATACATTTGGATTGGGTTTGGATTTCATTACCTGTTCAATCTCTTGAACAGCTTCATTTCCGGCATCAATGTCAACTCCAGCCTTTGCATATGCATCATTACTCATAAAAATCCCCTTAATTTTTTAATTCTGGTTGAAACGTAACTGCCTGATTAGCAACTTCTTTTTCATAGTCGTAAACAGGAGATGGATAGTTACCATCAAAATAAGCGGTAGTTAACCCGGTTCCTGCCCCACGGTGTTTTAAATCAATGGCTGCAATTAGTCCATCCGTTGACAGGTATTCCAAAGAATCTGCCCCAATCTTTGCTTTAATCTCATCTTTAGTAAAGTTTGCTGCAATCAATTCCTTACTCGTTTGCATATCAACCCCATAAAAAGATGGATACTTAAATGCCGGTGAAGCAATTCGAACATGGACTTCTTTTGCTCCTGCTTCTCTTAGCATTTGAATAATATATTTAGAAGTCGTCCCTCGAACAATTGAATCATCAACTAAAACTACCCTTTGATCTTGCAATACGGAAGAAACTGCACTAAGTTTCATTCGGACTGCTTTTTCTCGTCGTTCCTGAGTTGGTTCAATAAAAGTTCTTGCGATATATTGATTCTTAATCAATCCCATTTCATTAGGAATCCCAGATTGTTGCGAATAACCAAGGGTGGCAGATAACGAAGAGTTCGGAACCCCCACCACAATGTCTGCAGCAACTGGTTTTTCCTTAGCTAAGTTTTTCCCCATTCGTTCTCGTGCTTGGTGAACGTTTACTCCACAAATGGTTGAATCGGGTCTCGCAAAGTAGACGTATTCCATTGAATCAATCGCTAATTCTGTATTGTCGGTATAGTGATCAATTTTCATTCCATGATCATCAATTTTGACCAATTCACCAGGTTCAACATCGCGAACAAATTCAGCGTTAATCGCATTTAACGCAGCCGTTTCACTCGCAAATACATAAGAATCATCCGCTAATTTACCAATCACAAATGGTCGAAACCCGTGAGGATCTAAAGCCCCATAAATTCCATCTGGTGTCATTAATAGAAAGGCAAAGCCCCCGCGAACTTGATTGAGCGCTTCCTTTAGTTGTTCTTCAAAAGTCGCTTTTTTTGATCTTCTAATTAAATGAAGCAAAATTTCTGTATCCGATGACGATTGAAAAATGGCTCCTTCGTCCTCTAATTGTTTTCGTAGTGTTTTGGCATTGGTAATGTTTCCGTTATGCCCTAAAGCAACCTGCATGTCGTTAAAATTAACCATAAACGGTTGAATGTTTTCAACTCCATTAGAACCAGCGGTCGCATAACGAACGTGTCCAATTGCTGCTTTACCAGTTAAATTAGCTAATTTTTGGGGATCTGCAAAAACTTTACTTAACAAGCCCAATCCTCGTTCTTGCCAAAGTTGTCCGTTATTATTAGAAACAATTCCGGCCCCTTCTTGCCCCCGATGTTGCAAAGCGTGTAGTCCATAAAAAGTTAATTGCGCAGCGTCCGGAACGTTCCAAACTCCAAAAATTCCGCACTCTTCGTTAAGTGATTTATTTTCACTTAGTGATTCAATTTCCATGAAATAGCCTCCTGGTATGTTTGCTTAGCATTAGCTTTGGGATAAACGACAGTTTGCTTAGCATTAGCAAATGATAATTGGTTGTCTAATGTGGTTTCTCCCAGCAAGTTTAAGTTTCCTTTGCCTAAGGCTTCGAACTCGGATTGATGTTCTTTAGAAACGGTTACTACGTATTGAGAAGCACCTTCAGCAAAATAATAACTGAGCGGGTGCTTAATTGTGGTTGTAAAACCGAAGTCGGTATTAAAACTCATTTCACTTAAAGTAACTGCCAAGCCACCTTCAGAAATATCATGGGCAGCATTGATAAATTGTTGGTTAATTCCGCTTAAAACGGTTGTCTGGTTTTGTAAAGCTACTTCACTGGAAAAGTCAGCTAAATTACCAGAAAATTCTCCATCAATTAATTTTTGCAATTCAGATCCAGCAAAATATTTTTTTAGTTCACCCACTAGATAAATCAAATCCCCTGCATTTTTAAAATCAATGGTAGTTGCTTTATTTACATCAGCTAACAGCCCAACCATTCCAACCATTGGAGTTGGATAAATGGCCTTACCATCCGTTTCGTTATACAAAGAAACGTTTCCTGAAATAATGGGAGTATTTAGCTGTTTGGCAAAATCATTAATACCCGCACAAGCTTGTTCGAGTTCATAATAAATTTCTGGATCATCTGGATCACCAAAGTTAAGACAGTCAGTAATTCCAATTGGAGTTGCTCCGGTACAAACAATATTTTGGGCGGCTTCTGCAACCGCTAATTGACCCCCAATTTTAGGATTAAGAAATACTTTACGACCGTTGACATCAGTAGTCATTGCTAGTGCTTTCTTAGTTCCTTTAATTCTAACTACCCCGGCATCACCACCCGGTCTAATTACCGTATCTGTCCGGACCATACTGTCATAGTGGCGAAAGAGATCGCGTTTAGAAGCAACGGTACTTTGTTGCAACATTTTATCTAAAACATTGGCAAAATCTTTTTCCACTTCTAAGTATTCGTTTTGTCCAACTGGTGCCAAAACTCTAGCAGGTGCCTTCGTGGGCATTTTTTGTTTTGGAGGTGTTAACAGATCCTTAACTTGTAAATCGGTCACGACCTGATCTTCAAAAGTCAAAACATATTTACCATCATCAGTAACTGCACCGATATCAACCGCTTCTAATCCTTGTTTAAAGAAGAGTTGCGAGATAGCTTCCATTTGGTCTTCTTTAACGACCATTAACATTCTTTCTTGTGACTCAGAAAGCATCAATTCGTACGGAGTTAAATTGGTTTCTCGTTGGGGAACGAGATCTAAGTTCAAGTGAACCCCATTTCCCGCTTTTCCAGCCATTTCAGCAGAAGAAGAAACTAATCCCGCAGCTCCCATATCTTGAACGCCGACAATCGCCTTTTTAAATTTTTTAATGGCAGCAATCGTGGTATCCATCACTAATTTTTCTAGGAAAGGATCCCCTACTTGAACCGCCGAACGATTCTGTTCTTCAGAACTATCAAAATCACTAGAAGCAAATGTCGCTCCATGAATTCCATCACGACCAGTTTTAGCCCCAATGTATAAAATTCGATTTCCCACTCCGTTGGCCTGTCCGACATGCAGATCTTCGTGATCTAAAATTCCAACCGCCATGGCATTGACTAACGGATTTTTTTGATAGGTTTTATCAAGCGCCATATCACCACCAACCGTGGGAATTCCCAGTGCATTTCCGTAACCAGCAATCCCTGCTACAATTCCATTAATTAGATGTTTGGTTTGATTATCCTCAATTTCTCCAAATCGTAAGCTATCTAAAATTGCGATTGGTTGTGCTCCCATGGAAAAAATATCTCTGATAATTCCGCCCACTCCAGTTGCCGCTCCTTCATAAGGTTCAACGGCTGAGGGATGATTATGTGATTCCGCTTTAAAAACTACCGCTTGGTTATCACCAATATCTAAAACTCCGGCTCCTTCACCAGGTCCTTGCAAAACTCGCTCATTTTCTGACCAAAATTTTCTCAATACTGGTTTAGATTTTTTATAAGAACAATGTTCCGACCACATCGCCGCAAATAATCCGGTTTCCGTATAGTTCGGTAATCGTCCTAATCGTTCACAGATCAAATCATATTCTGGCTCGGTTAAAGACCATTGCAAGTAAATTTGATTTTCCTTAATTTGTTCGGGAGTAAATTCGTCTTTCATCAAATCCGGTACGCTTGTCATCAAAAAATCCTCATTTCTACTTATTTAAAATGCTAGTAAAAAAAGCTCTTCCGTCGTCGCTGCTAATCATTGCTTCAATTGCTCTTTCCGGATGGGGCATCATCCCAAACACATTTCCCACTTTGTTACTAATCCCCGCAATATTATTAATTGAGCCATTAATATTTTTTCGATATTTAAAAATAATTTGGTGATTTTTATCCAATGCAGCAATGGTAGTAGCATCTGCAACATACCGCCCCTCGCCGTGGGCAACTGGAATTGTAATAAATTGTTTTTGGTACTGATTGGTAAAACGAGAATCTGGATTTACAATTTCCAGGTCGGCTTCATCACAGATAAAACCGGGATGTTCGTTCATCATTAGCTGACCGGGTAACAAACCCGCTTCCGTCAATATTTGAAATCCGTTGCAAATTCCTACAACTAATTTACCGGCCGCCGCTGCTTTTTTAATTGCAGCAATTATCGGAGAAAAACGCGCCACTGCTCCTGATCTTAAATAATCACCAAAAGAAAAACCGCCGGGAATAAAAATGGCATCGAATTCACTTAAGTCAGTTGCCTCATGTGATACCAATGTCGCTTCAAATTTAAGTTCCTTTAATGCATTCATTAAATCCAAATCACAATTTGAACCCGGAAACTGAATCACTGCCGCTCTCATTTTTCATCCTCCACAATGTCATATTGATAAGTTTCAGTATTAGGATTAATCAACAATTCTTCGGTAAACTTTTTCAAGTTAGCTTCTGCTTCTTCAAACGAATCATCCGTTAATTTAATTTCAAAGTATTTTCCTTGTTTTACTTGGCCAATATTTTGAAAACCGAGTTGATTCAAACTTTTCTTGATTACATCACCTTGGGGATCAAAAACTGATGGTTTGTATGAAACATAAACTTTTCCTAAATACATAGCTATTCTCCTAATTCAGTTTGTAAACGACTTAAGACCACTTTATAAACATCGGTTAAACTACCTAAGTTTTTCCGGAAGACATCTTTATCAAGCGATTCATCCGTATTTTCATCAACTAAGCGCATATTATCGGGAGAAATTTCATCTCCTAAGATAATGTTGCCATCCTGATCAAAACCAAACTCAACTTTGAAATCAACTAATTTTATGTGTGCTTTTTTAAACACTACTTCTAATAATTGGTTAATTTTTAAGGCAGTTTGGCGTAAAAATTCAATTTGATTTTCATCCGCAATGTGTAGTGCTTGAATTTGCGAATCATTAATCATCGGATCATCTAATTCATCCGATTTGTAGTAAAACTCAGTTACTGGTGGATCTAAATGCAACATTTTTTCGACGTTAAATCTGGTTACAAAATGACCCGAAGCATAGTTTCGAATAACTACTTCCAGTGGAATCATCGCTAATTTTTTCGCGGTAATATCCGTTTCACTGACTTGTTCCACTAAATGATTAGCAACCCCATTTTGTTTTAAATACTTTAATAAACGAAAACTAATTTGATTAGTGTAATAACCTTTTTCATCAATTTGAACTTTCCGTTTTCCGTTTAAAGCCGTTGCTTGATTTTTACTGTGAATCCAAACCACTTGGGGATCATTAGTTGCAAAAATCATTTTTGCTTTTCCTTCGGTTAATTGTTCTTGTTTAGTTAGCTTGGTCATGATGGCTCTTCTCCCATTCTATTAATTTAGCTCCGTTGGCTTTTCCTAATACTGTAATGTGGCCCATTTTTCTTTTCTTAACAATCGGTGTTTTTTCATAATCATGGAAATGCCATTCTGGATGATTAACCAAATCTTCTCTAGCACTAGTAATTTCAGAACCCAAGAGATTAATCATTGTAATTTGTTGATTGTTTAACGTGATTTCAGCAATCGGTAATCCGGTCACACTTCGGATTTGCCCCTCAAACTGAGAAACGTTGGTTCCTTCAATCGTATAGTGACCGGAATTGTGAGGTCGTGGTGCTAGTTCATTAACCAATAATTGATTTCCCTGCAAGAAAAACTCAATTCCTAGCATCCCTTTCAGATTCAACTTTTGAGCAATCTTAGTTGCCATCGTTTGAGCTTGCTTAGTAATTTCTGAATCTAAGTCATCTTGAATAATTGAAATCTTTAAAATGTGGTCTTGGTGATAATTGCGAGAAATTGGCCAGGTTACCACGCGGTCATTTCCGTCTCTAGTTACCATCATGCTTAACTCACAATCAAAGTTAAGTTTTCGTTCTAAAATAAGAGGATGATCTGAATCAATTTGGTGCTTTTCAAGAAAACTTTGCAAGTCATCATCATTGTTTAAATTCCACTGGCCGTGTCCATCATATCCACCACTCACCGTTTTTAAAATGGCGGGATATCCTAAATCACTAATGGCTGGTTCTAAATCTGCTTGCACTTTAACGGCGCGAAAAGGTGCTACCTTAATTTGGTTGGCTTCTAAAAACTCTTTTTCTAGAATTCGATTAGAAGTAATCCGTAAGTTATCAAGATCCTGAGCTAAATAACTATTCTCCTTAACCTGCTCAATTCCGGAAACATCCACATTTTCAAATTCATAGGTAATTACATCTGCTTCGTCAGCTAATTTGGTTAAAGCCGCGATATCATCATAAGCAGCCACAATTTGTTCATCTGAAACTTTTCCCGCTGAAGAGTCTGGATTGGGATCCAAAATCACAACCCGATACCCCATCGGTTTGGCTGCTTCTGCCATCATTCGTCCCAATTGTCCGCCGCCAATAATGCCGATGGTTGCTGGGGGTAAGACTACCTTTTTAATCATTTAATTCACGTTCACTTTCATTAACTTTTCTGGCTAGTTCTTCTCGATAGGTGACTAGCTGCGTTTTAATTTTAGGATCGTGCACTGCCAACATTTGCACTGCTAGGTAACCAGCATTTTTAGCACCCGCAGTTCCAATTGCCGTGGTTGCAACTGGAATTCCAGCTGGCATCTGCACAATGCTCAACAATGAGTCCACTCCGTTTAAAGTTTTAGTTTTCATGGGCACCCCGATAACCGGAACTAACGTGTTAGCTGCCACCATTCCGGGTAAATGAGCTGCTCCACCGGCTCCTGCGATTATTACAGCAACTTCATTCTTATCGGTGGCTTTAGCAAACTCAGCTAATTTATCTGGGGTTCGATGAGCTGAAACAATTCGCACATCATATTTAACGTTAAAATCTGTCAAAACTTTAGTTGCCTCTTTCATTGTCTCTGAATCTGATATTGAACCCATAATTACCTGAACTTTTTCCATAAAAAACGCTCCTTTGTTCGTGTTTACTTGTTGAACATATTAAAACATAAAATAAAATTAAAATCAAACTTAAAAGCTAACATTAAAACACTTAGCTAAACAAATCGTTCGTTTTTTAAACAAAATAAAAGACCTATCTAAAAAGATAGGTCTTTTATTTTTAATTTTCCCGATATTTTTTAAAATTTGTTTTAATGAAATCAGCAGAATTTTGTAATTTTTCTTTTTCTTCGTTAGTTAAATTCAACGGTACGTTACTAATAACTCCATCTCTTCCAACCACAACTGGATATGATAAATATGAATCATATTCCTCTCGATAATTAGAAACCGGTAAAACTGTTCGTGCATCGGAAAGAACAATATTAGCTAATCGAACAGCTGCTGTGGCAACTCCATAACTGGTGTATCCTTTTCCTTTATAAACTGCATAACCACCGTGACGAGCCTCGTTATCAATTGCTTCAAGATCAAGGTTCTTTTCTTCAGCTAACTGCGTTAAAGGTTGGTCTAAAGCTCGCACAGTTGACCAAGCCGTAAATTGAGAATTTCCGTGTTCACCTAAGTTATAACCAGTCACCGAACGTGAATCAATTCCAATCTTTTCGGCAACCGCCCGTTTCATTCTAGCGGAATCTAATAAAGTTCCCGTTCCAATCACGTGTTTTTTAGGCAATCCCGTTACTTGTTGATAAATTGAAGTAATCACATCCACGGGATTAGTAATTGCAATGATGATCCCATTAAATCCAGAGTCACGAATTTTAGCAGCCACGTCTTTAACCTGTTCACTATTAAAAGATAACTCAGAAAAACGATCTTCATTGGCTCCGTCATTTAAACGAATATTACCTAAAGCAGAAATGATTAAATCTGCATCTCGTAAATCATCGTAGTTGTTAACCGTAATGTTGGTATGAAATGGCAAGTTAGGCATTGCTTCTCTAAAATCAATTTCATCCGCATTGACCTTTGCTTCATTCTTATCAATTAAAACTAAGTCATCCGTAAAACCATTTGCAACAATATAGTGTGCAACCGTTGAACCAACATGACCATCACCAATTATTCCTACTTTTCTAACCATTTGCTTACCTCCATTAATTAATATTGTCATTTATAATAACAATTTTGTTTGTTAATTACCATGATTTTGTAACTATTTTTGAAATTTGTTCGATATCTGCCGGAGTCGTCCGACAACAGCCCCCGATTACATTTGCTCCTGCAGCTAACCAGTTGGGAACTTCTTCTTGAAATGATTCAGCATGAGGAACCGTCGTCCAAGTCTTGGTCTTGGGATTATAAATATCTCCCGGATTAGGGTAAACAATCACCGGTAAACTAGAAATGGAACGAATTAAATGAATAATCGGTGTGATATTTTCCATTTTAGTACAGTTAACACCAATCCCACCAACTTGTGGCTGCTCACTTAACCACTCCACTACTTCTGCTAATCTTGTTCCATCGCTTAAAGTTTCTGGATCTTTAACACTAAGGCTAATCCAATAAGGAATCGCTTGCGGTTGCTCATTAATGATTTTTACTAAAGCCTGAACCTCGGAAAAGTTAGGAATAGTATCAACTGATAATAAATCCGCACCGGCTTCAATTACCCATTTGATTTTTTCCGCATGAAATTCTCGATATTCTTGTTCAGTTAGCTGATAATCCCCGGTATATTCAGATCCATCGGCTAAGTAAGCTCCATACGGACCAATGCATCCCGCTACCAATCCAGTTGGTTTATATTGATCTCGAGCTTTTTTGGCAATTTCAACCCCGGATTTGATAATTTTAATTGCTTGTTCTTTGGTGATTCCATTCTTAGCAAATGCAGCTACGTTAGCTTGGTAAGTATCAGTTATTGCAATATCTGCACCTGCTTTAAAGTAGTCAGCATGAACTTGATATATAGCAGCAGGATTATCAATTAGCGCATTCGCAGACCAAAGTTCATCATTGGTTTTAACTCCTTGTTTTTCAAGCTCTGTTCCCATTGCTCCATCTAACACTAACGTTCCTTTTAATAAATCATTGATTTTAGTCATTTTTAGTAACCTTTCTCTTTTTAATCTTTAATTTAACCTCATAAAATACATAACATCCAATTACAAACGGAACCGTATAGTAAAGCGCAATTCTTTGATTTGGATCAAACCAAATTAAAACACTAGACAAAAAGCATAGAATAAAAGCGACAATTGGAGTAATTGGATATAGTGGCGTTTTAAACTTTAAGTCGGACACCTTATTTCCCCCAGCTAAATATACTTTTCTAAATCTTAATTGAGATAGTGCAATTGCCATCCAAACAAAAACTACCGCTAATCCAGAAATCGAAACTAATACCAAGTACACGGAACCAGCCGCATAAACTGCGGATAAAAGCGCTAATACACCACCAATCATACTGGTAACTAATGCGTAAATTGGAATATGATGCCGATTGGTTTTTTGAAATACTTTGGAAATAATTCCTTCATTGGCAAGGGACCATAGCATTCTAGTCGAGGCATATAGTCCTGAATTGGCAGCTGAAATAATGGCCGTTAAAACCACAAAATTCATAATGTCAGCTGCATATGGAATCCCCATCTTAGTAAAAATTAAGACAAAGGGACTCTGAGTAACTCCCGCTTCTTTATATGAAATCAAAGAACTCATTACAATCATACTTCCAATAAAAAATAAGATTAACCGAATCAAAGTTGCTTTAATTGCTTTTGGTAAAGTTTTCTCCGGATGTTTTGCTTCCCCTGCAGTAATCCCAATCAGTTCTGTTCCAGAAAAAGCAAAATTGACCGTTAACATTGTGGTAAACACACCACCAAATCCATTAGGAAAAAGTCCATTTTGATAGAAGTTTTTAAATCCAATTATTTGTTGAGTTCCATTGTATTTAAGTAAGCCCACAATTGCTCCAAATCCCAATAAAATAAATGCTATTATCGCTGCAACTTTAACACTTGAAAACCAAAATTCCGTCTCAGCAAACCATTTTACGGAGCAAGCATTGATCAAAAAGATTAAAACGATAAACAATAAACTCCAAATCCACGTCGGAATCTGTGGAAACCAATGCTGCATAATCAATCCAGCTGCAGTAAATTCAGAACCCAAGGCAATTGTCCAAGTTAACCAATATAAAATTGCAACTACGAATCCAGCACTCTGTCCCAAATATTTCTGTGCATAAACATGAAAAGATCCGGTTTCTGGCATTGCCACTGATAGTTCGCCTAAACATAGCATTACTAAATAGACAATTACTGCTCCCAATAAGTAGGCTAAAACCGTTCCCACGGGTCCTGCTTCATGAATCGTATAACCAGAACTTAAGAATAACCCCGTACCAATTACTCCTCCTAAAGAAATCATCAACATTTGTCTGGCCGAAATCTCTCTTTTTAAATCACTTTCTTTAGTCTTAGTCATGTTTCCCTCCTAATTTTAAGAAAATTAAATAAAAAAACACCCGCCCTAATTAAAGGACGAGTGTTCTCGCGATACCACCTTATTTTAGTTAAATCTTACGACCTAACTCTCGGTAAGTTGCACCGACTATATCGGTATAACTTTGTTTTGATATCGGTCACAAACCCGCTATTAGCTAAATAATGTTCACTAATAGAGTATTCTAAAGCCCATTTTCTAGTTTTCTTTTTCGTTCTTTTTCACCAACCAAGAACTCTCTGAGAAAAATCCCACTATACTTAACTTCTACATCTGATTATTTAATTTAATGTTTTTACTAATTGTAGTCACTTTCAACTTAAAAGTCAACGTTATTCACAAAATAGTTCGTTATTAAGCGGAATAATTAATCTTTTAATTCAGGACGTTCGTTAACAACCTTAAGAAGTTGAATCATGGTAAATACCAATGAATTATTTTTCCGGTACACAAAGTATTTGGATTCCCATTTATCCACGTATTTTTCCTTATAAGAACGTAAACCTTGGAAACTATAGAAAGAATCACCATATTCGTAGATTAAGTGAGCCATCTTTTCGTTAATGAAACTAAATCTTGAATTACCCACGTTTGCTAGTGGTGCCATTCCTAAGTTAAAGTTCTTGTAACCCTCTTCTTGAGAATATTTAAAGAGACTAATGAAAATCCCGTCCATGATTCCTGATGGAGCTTCTGCACCGGAACGCATTAAGTCAATTGAAGTCATGGCAAAATCTCCGGTTGGCATAATGTTTGCAAACGCCACGATTTTATCATCTTCATTTTGAATAACTGCAATTGGAGCTTGGTTCAAGTAATAAGTATCAAAGAATCCTAGCGAGAATCCTTTCTCATCTCTCCCTTGCAACCATTCATCTGAAAGCTCTTTTAAATCAGCTAACTGGGTATCTGAAAATGGTGGTTGAATAATTTTGAATTCATAACCATCTCTTTCAAACTTATGAATTAGAGCTCGTTCACCACGACGTTTTTTACCAGATAAAGTAAAGTTTTCCAAGTCAACGTGGCCCTCTTCTCCTGCCTTGATAAAGTCAAACCCCTTATCATGAAGAAGCATTGTTAAGGATTCGCCCACTTCATAAAAGACTAACGTTAAATCGACATTATCTGCATCAATCATAAATTGATCAATTGCAGCGTTTAATTTAGCTTGATTACCAAATGGTTCACCCATGACGATTAGTTTATTAGCCATCTGTTGATACATAAATACAATTTGGTCTTCACCATCTTCTGAATAGAAGTAAACCTTTTTATCTCGTAAAAAGACCAAGTGGCTAACTTCATTACCACCAAACTTATCAATTACAGCATTGATCCGTTCTTCATCAAATGGTTGGTCTAACCAGGGAGTATTCGAATAAGAAAGGTAGCGAATTAGTCCATATAAAATACAAATGGCAATTACAAATCCAATTAATCCGACCACCCAAACTTGCTGGGAAGGAAGTAAATAAGCGTTTTGAACTTTGAATGGAACATGACCATTTCCCATGAAGAATCCGATGATACAGTAAACTGCTAAAGCCACCATAAAGATTAGGAAATCGGTAATTAAAGCACCCCATGAATAAGTGAGGCGTTTTCTGTACATTCCTTTTCTAGATAGCAATAGACAGATCACAATAAATGCTAAAAATACTGCTAATCGAATTGGAAAATCTTCTTTCCATAAAGTATTTCCAATGGCAAAGACTAAGATAACAAAAGTTGGCCAAAAGGCTTTCTTCACTTTTGCGCTAACCCCTCGTGCCAATCCAATCAACAAGCAACCAATTATCACGTTTGATAATTGTCCAAGGAAATATAAAGTAAACGGTGCGACGGAGTTATAAAGCGGATTTACTAAAATCATGTTAGGAATAATGGCTAACAAAATCATCATAATTCCAGAGAAGTACATAAAGACGGTAATAATAATTTGAGCCGAACGCTGCAAAATATTATAAGGAATGTAGTCCAAGAATTTATTTAAACGACCACAAAGGTCATAAGCAAATAAGGCTGCCCCAATTCCAAAGGGAATAAAGTAATAGAAAATTCGGTACAACAATACCCAGACAGTTGCGGTAGTAGGTGAAATTCCAAATGCTGCCAGATTTAAAATCATCATTGCATCGAAACTACCTAATCCACCAGGTAGAAGTGAAATTACACCCACCACATTAGCAGCGATAAATAAGGGGAACACCGCTAATAGGTTAATGTGTAAGTTCATAAAAGCACCAATAATTAAAAATAAGCTACCACAAAATCCCCATTCCAAACAAGAACCAATTATTAATCGGATCTCACGACTGATTGTTAAATCAGCGAAGAACTCTGAATTATTAAGTCTAGTGATAGTAAAGATGATTGGGAAGTACATTCCCCCACCCAGTAATAAAATCCAATCACCGGAAAATTGCTTACCAATTCCAAATCCGTAAATAAAAACTAAAGCAACAATACAATAAGTCGATAAACCAGCTAATAAAAATAATGCTACTTTTGAAATTGCATACAAGATTTGTTTTTTAGTTGCATCCTTACTATAAAAATCTGCACGAAGGCTGGCTCCTAAAAATCCACCAAAGCCGGCAATATTAGTAAAGGTATTTGTGATCCATCCACTTTTGATAATGTATAAGGGTTTAAATTTGCTAGGCAAAAACTCCGTAAAGGTAAAATCATAAATTAACATCGGAGTAACTGCAATTAAACCTAAAACTGTTAAAATTAACAAATTAGTGGGCGATTGTGAGGACAAACTCTTACGCATTTGTGCCCCATTAATTTCTTGCAAAATATTGTGGGCTTCAAAGACCACAAAAGCAAGCACCACCACTAAAAAGGCAATTTTAATTATGTTTGAATATTTGTTGAAAAAATCAACGCATTTTTTGAAAAAAGCTTTCAATGTATTTGTATCCTCCATAGAAAAGTAGTTCCCCTGAATTAATCATACAATAAAAACCTAGGTATTAAAAAGGGGATGTGTGAATAGTCACACATCCCCTTTTTATTAACAATCTGATTACTTAAGAGTAATAGTTGCGCCTTGGGCTTCAAGTTTGTCCTTGATGTCGTTAGCTTCGTCTTCTGAAAGACCTTCTTTAACCATTGATGGAGCACCATCAACGATTTCTTTACATTCTTTCAAACCAAGACCAGTAATACCTTTAAGTTCTTTAATAACTTTGATCTTACCAGCACCAGCTGAAGTTAATTCAACGTCGAAAGTACTCTTAGCAGCACCGTCACCACCAGCAGCACCTGCAGCAGCAACTGGAGCAGCAGCTGAAACTTCGAATTCTTCTTCGATTGCTTTAACCAAATCGTTTAAGTCAGTGATTGAAGCATCTTTTAATTGTGAAATAATGTTATCTTTTTCAAAAGCCATGTTAAATTCCTCCTAATAGGATATTTTTATTTTTAATTATTCAGCACTTTCGTCTGATTTACTATCTGCAACGGCCTTAACAGCGTATGCAACGTTACGTACAGGAGCTTGTAAGATATTTGCAAGAGTAGCGTAAAGTTCATCACGACTAGGCAATGTAGCAAATTCGTTAATCTTATCAAGATCTGCAACTTCACCTTCGATAATTCCACCCTTGATTACAAGAGTATCATTTTCGTCAGCAAATTTTTTCAAAATCTTAGCAGGAGCAATGGCATCTTCATGTGAAAATGCAACCGCACTAGGTCCATTAAAGATTTCTTTTAGATCAGTGTGACCACTTTTTTCAGCAGCACGTTCTAAAATCTTGTTCTTAATAACCATAAGTTTAACACCGCTTTCACGTAATTCCTTACGTAATTCAGTGTCTTGAGCAACTGTTAAACCACGAGAGTTAACAACGATTGCAGATACGGCTTCTTCGAAGTCCTTAGCAATTGTTTCAACCTTCTTGGCTTTGGCATCAATAACTTCTTTCTTTGGCATAAATTTCACCTCCCAATGAATTATGGGATCTATAAAAAAATCCCTATGTCGCCAAAACATAAGGAAAGTCGTTAAACTCCTCGGCAGGCAAAATTAAGGTCGTTAAACCACCTGAGTCTTAGGCGAATCATATTATATTAGTATATTAACATGAGAAAAAATACTAGTCAATATAGGGATTTAATTTTAGATCAATTAATTAAAATGATTCAGGTGATACCTTAACACCAGGACCAAATGTTGATGATACAGAAATGTTTTGGATGTAAGTACCGTGAACTGATGCAGGACGGTTCTTAACCAAGACATTTTCAATAGTCTTAAAGTTTTCAACTAATTTTTCAGTATCAAATGATTTCTTACCAATAGCAACGGCAATGTTACCATCACGGTCAGTACGGTAAGTAACCTTACCGGCTTTAGCTTCTGAAACAGCCTTAGTTACATCCATAGTAACTGTACCAGTCTTAGGGTTTGGCATTAATCCTTTAGGACCAAGAACACGACCTAAACGACCAACTTGAGCCATCATGTCTGGAGTTGATACGGCAACATCAAAGTCTAACCAACCATCCATGATTTTTTGAGCTAAGTCATCTTCACCGACAACATCTGCACCGGCTGCTTCAGCTTCTTTAGCTTTTTCACCCTTAGCAAATACAACCACTTTTTGGTCTTTACCAGTACCATTAGGTAAAACTACGGCACCACGTAATTGTTGATCAGCTTGCTTAGTATCAACGTTTAATTTAACAACAACTTCGATTGAGTCATCAAAGTTGGCAACATCTAATTTTTGAACTAAAGCAACTGCTTCGTCAACTGAGTAAGATTTGCTCTTATCAATTTGTTCTGCAGCACTTCTGTATTTTTTACCTCTATTACGAGCCATGTGTTTTCCTCCTTGCAATTGTGGTCAAACGGAAATTATTTCCTCCCACCTCATGTATTGCCTTTTAACAATACAGCGTCTACTACGTGTTTGAAATTAACCTTCGACAGTGAATCCCATACTACGTGCAGTACCTTCAATCATACGCATAGCTGCTTCAACATCAGCTGCGTTTAGATCTTGCATTTTAGTTTCTGCAATTTCTTGCACTTGAGCTTTAGTTACACTAGCCACTTTTTTAGTGTTAGGTTCACCAGAACCAGATTCAACTCCGGCAGCCTTCTTTAAAAGAATAGCTGCTGGTGGAGTCTTAGTAATAAAGCTAAATGAATGATCTTCAAATACGGTAATTACAACCGGAATAAGCATTCCTGCTTGGTCAGCAGTTCTTGCATTAAAGTCCTTTGTAAATTCCATAATATTAACACCAGCTTGACCCAATGCAGGTCCAACTGGAGGAGCAGGTGTTGCTTTACCCGCTGCAATTTGTAACTTAACAATATCTACTACTTTTTTAGCCACGAGACAAACCTCCTTAAGTCCGTGTGTGGTAAATGAAGAATCAAATTCTTCTCCCACGCTGATTATATGCAAAACGCACTAATGAATTGTAACATAATCCATTTTAATTGACAAGAAACTAAGCCTATTCTAATTCAAGGGGCTTAACTTGATCAAATTCTAATTCAGCGCTGGTTTCTCTACCAAACATATCAATAATAACTTTTAGCTTACCTTTTTCGTTATCAATTTCAGTGATTTTTCCAGAAAGTCCTTTAAAGGCATCCGCTGTAATTGTCACAGTATCGCCCACTTTGCTTTCTAGTGGTTGCACGTTATGCTTCATTCCTAATTGAGCCATTACGTGTTCAACTTCATCAGGTAATAATGGGTTAGGCTTTGAACCTTGTCCGTGTGAACCAATGAAACCAGTTACTCCTGGTGTATTTCTAACCACGTACCAAGCACGATCAGTCATGACCATTTGTACTAAAACATAACCTGGAAAAGTCTTATCCATAACGATTTTTTCTTTACCATTTTTAACTTCATGTTTTTCTGTTTCTGGAACCACTACGTCAAAGATAAAGTCTTGCATATCCATTGAATCTCTTCTTGAAATCAAGTTTTCTTTAACTTTGTTTTCGTAACCAGAGTAAGTATGAAGAACATACCATTGTTTTTCAGCTGATTCTACCACTTGAATAATCTCCCTTTAATTAAATTAAAACAAAATAAAAAACCTCGCTGATGCGAAGTCATTTGTTTAACTATAACAGATTTAAAAATATGATGCTAGGCATCTAGACTATAATTTCATTAGTAAGAATTGAACTATCCAATCAACTGCACCTAGAAAAATAGTGAAGAAAATTGCGGTTCCAAAAACTGTAATTGTATCAGTTCGATTTTGTTTAGCACTTGGCCAAACCACAATTTTCATTTCAGTAACAACACTTTTAAGAAATTTCCAAAGTCTCATTTTTTTCTCCTTAACGAGTTTCTCGATGTAACTCGTTTTTTCCACAATGTTTACAATACTTCTTTAATTCTAACCGGTTTTCTCGGTTAGGGTTAGCAACAATCGTATAATTTCTGGAACCACATTTTGTACATGCTAGCGCCATTTTTATTTGTTTCATTATCTATACCTCGCACTATCTAGTTATTAGCTTATCATCTAATTTTACCGCCGTCAATTTAGTATACTTTTCGTACTTTCTCCGACATCTAAATAATGCACTACTGACCTTACCCAAGGAAAGTTTCCGTTCATCGGCAATCTTTTGTAAGGGAACCTGCTTTAATGAAGACGCTAAAACGTAATTTTCCAATTCTGAGCATTGATTACTCACTACTTTCACGGTTTCATAGAATTCATACGTTTCGTATGGATTAGCCACCGAAATGTCTTGAATGGTGTCTGCATAAAATTCCACGTATTCACTCAATGAAGTCTGTAATTTACCAGGAACTCGTTTTTGTGCATTCTTTTTTCTTAACAGATCATATAAAAAGTTTCGTAAACTAGCTTTGTAAAAACTCCCGAAAGTTACATTCTTATTGGCATCATATTTTTGTAGCGAGCGTTGAAAAACAATCGCTGCTTCCTGACTCCAATCAGATAACTCCATATCATTTAAGTAAAATTCACGCCACATCTTTAAATATACCGGGGAAAATTGTTGAAACAACTCCCAAAAACTTTCCTCATCTATTTGTGCAGCTGCAATTTGTTCATTGTCCAATCTTTTACTAGTTTTGTTCGTCATTACCAATTCCCCCTTGTTATTTGTTTGTTATAAGTTACAAATCTTTACCAAGTTTGCACAAGCAAACAAGCGTTCTAATAAGTTTTAAGCGTTGATACCAATTTGGTTCTAAGTAAATCAGACTAAAAATAATTGCTGCCAAAATAAAAAGGACTAGCATTTAAAAATACTAGTCCTTTATTTTAAAGCGAATGACGTGAATTGAATCCTTGATACATTAATAATCCGGCTGCTACGGAGGCATTTAAACTTTGAATGTTTCCAATCATCGGAACGGTTAGCATTTCATCAACCTGCTTTTTCAACAGTGGTGAAATTCCCTTTCCTTCGCTCCCAATAATCAGAGCTGACGATCCTTGAGCATCCCAACGTCGATAATCAGTTCCCTTCATATCAGTTCCAAAGACCCAAACTCCGCGGTCTTTTAACTCGTTAACCGTATTTACTAAGTTTGTTACCTTTGCCACTGGAACTCGTTCAATTGCCCCGGCAGATGTCTTTGCAACCGTTGAGGTTAATCCAACTGAACGATGCTTAGGAATGATTACCCCGTGCACCCCAGCTGCATCAGCCGTTCTTAAAATTGATCCTAAATTATGTGGATCAGAAATATTATCTAGAATTACTAGAAATGGAGCTTCATCTTTTTGTTCTGCATTAGCAAACAAATCATCTAGGCTGGCATATTTAAATGCAGCAATTGCAAGCATTACTCCCTGATGGTTTTGGTGATCAGACATTAAGTCCAACTTACTCTTGGGCACATTAGAAATAACCAAATGACGGCCCTTCGCCAATTTTAAAATGGATTTGACCGTTTCATCATCTTTACTAAGTCCAGATTGCAAGAATAATTTATTAATATCTTGTCCTTCGTTACGTAATGCGGCTACTACCGGATGACGTCCGATAATAAAATCTTCATTATTTTTCATAAACTACTCTCCCAGAATCTACTTGTTTAATACACCATTTTGCTAATTCAACTAATCGATCATCTTGGCCGCTAAGTGACAAAAAGCCAAACAAAGCTTCAAAACCGGTTGAGAAACGATACGTAACTACACTAGTATTCTTGGCATGCGTGTAACTTTTGGCATTTCTTCCCCGCTTGAAAAAGTAATCTTCTTCATCTGAGAGAATTTGATCTTCTTGCATCAAAGCAATTAACCCGGCTTGTGCCTTAGCAGAAACATACTTAGTTGCTTTTCGTTGTAGTTGATTAGGTTTAGTAATTCCTTCATCAATTAAATGCCGACGAATAAACACCTCGTACACTCCATCACCCAGGTACGCTAGGGTAATTCCATTTAACTGTTTAAAATCAATATTTCTATCTGGTTCACTCATTAATTAATTATTTTCCCTTCTGAAACGGGTTCCTTGCGGTGTATCTTCAATGATGATTCCTTGTTCTTTTAATTCATCTCGAATTTCATCACTACGTGCAAAGTCTTTGTTTTTTCTAGCTTCGTTTCGTTCTTTAATTAGTTCTTCTACCTTATCATCACTGACATTGTTAATTTCTAATCGCACTCCAAAAATTGCTGCCAATTGTTGTAATTTTTGCATAATCAATTTAATTGTTTCTGCGAATACAAAGGAACGTTCGGAATAGACATTTCCTAATTTGGCAATTTCATATACCTTAGCAATTCCGTTAGCAACGTTAAAATCATCATCCATTGCATCTTGAAAATCGGCTTGTAGTTGTCTAATTTCTTGATCAATCTTTGGATCATTGCCACCTTCAGCATCTTGTAAACGATAGTTTAGGTTGTGATAAGCAGTTTGCAATTTCTTTAAATTAGTTTGTGCTTCGTCAATTGCAGTTTGGGTAAATTGAATAGGACGACGATATTGTGTAACTGACATCATCAATCGAAGCGCTTGTGGATCTACTTTCTTTAGCAAATCATGTACGGTAACAAAATTACCCAGAGACTTACTCATTTTTTGATTTTCGTCTCCGACCGTCACAAATCCATTGTGAAGCCAATAGTTTACAAAAGTTTGTCCCGTTTCCGCCTCACTTTGAGCCCGTTCATTTTCGTGATGAGGAAACTCTAAATCAATTCCACCACCATGAATATCAAAGGTTTTACCCAAATACTTAGTTGACATTACGGAACACTCAATGTGCCAGCCGGGACGGCCCTTTCCCCAAGGAGAATCCCACGAAATTTCTGACCCTTTGGCATTCTTCCAAAGGGCAAAGTCAATGGGATCTTCCTTTTTATTCAATTCTTCTGCCGAAACGTGTTCACTCGCACCACTTTCTAGCGTATCTAAATCTTCATGACCTAGTTCACCATAAGTTTTAAACTTACGCGCACGATAGTAGACATCACCATCAACACTGTAGGCATAACCATTTTCAATTAATTTTTCAATAAATCCAATGATTTCAGGAATATTTTCGGTAGCACGAGGATTTACATTAGCTCGTTTAACGTTCAATGCATCAGTATCTGCAAAATAAGCCGCAATAAACTTATCAGCTAATTCTGGTACAGTAATGTTTTCCTCAGCTGCTGCCTTAATCAACTTATCGTCAACATCCGTAAAATTAGAAACATAGTTAACTTGATAACCGAGATATTCAAAATATCTTCTAATGGTATCAAATGCTACAACGCTTCGCGCATTTCCAATGTGAATATAGTTGTAGACAGTTGGTCCACAGACGTACATATTAACTTTCCCAGCTTGAATTGGCTCGAAATCTTCCAATTCATTATGCAATGAATTATAAACTTTTAATCCCATGATGGCCTCCCGTTTTCTTCTAATCATATCATATCAGTTTTGCTTTTTTCCAAAATAAAAGGACTAGTCGTTTGACTAGACCAATTATTTGAAAAATATTTTTTATTTTCCGCTGATTTGATCAAGAGTTTGTTGTAATGAAGCAAGTGTCTTCTCACGACCAATCAATTCAATTGATTCTGGTAATTCAGGACCTTCTTTTTCATGGGTAACCGCAATTCTAATTGGCATCCAAAGAAGACGACCCTTAATTTTAGTTTCTTTTTGGACGGCTTTAATGGTTTTCAAAATTGCTACTTTATCAAAAATTGGTAATTCTTTAATTTTTTCTGCAAATGCAGCCAAAACAACCGGTGCAGTTTCATTACTAATTTCTTCTAAAGCATCTCCTGAAACTAGATCAGGTTCTTCAAAGAAAACGTTTGCCATTTTAACAATTTGTGCCATGTAACTCATTTGTGGACGGTAAACATCGATTAATTTACGAGCCCATTCAATGGTTAAAGCATCCGGATTTTCTGGTAGTTTACCAGCCTTGATTAATTGTTGTAGTGCTAAGTCAACAATTGTATCTTCGTCAGAATTTTTAACGTATTGGTTGTTAATCCATTCTAACTTCTTGTTATCAAAGGTTGCGGGTGATTTACTTAAACGATTTTCATCATACATTTTGATGAATTGACGTTGGGTAAATAACTCATCTTCTCCCACTGGAGACCAACCTAGTAATACGATGAAGTTAAATAATGCATCAGGAAGATAACCTAATGAACGGTATTGTTCAATAAATTGAAGAACCGTTTCGTCACGCTTACTTAATTTTTTACCAGTATCTGCACTGATAATTAAACTCATGTGACCAAACTTAGGAATATCCCAACCCAGTGCTTCATAAATCATCATTTGCTTAGGAGTATTGGCAACGTGATCATCTCCACGGAAAACATGACTGATTTCCATGTTGTGATCATCCGCAACTACGGCAAAGTTATAAGTAGGCATTCCGTCTCGTTTAACAATTACGAAGTCACCACCAATAGTATCTGAGTTAAAGGAAACTTTTCCTTTAACGATATCATCCCATTCGTAGGTTTTATTCTTAGGAACTCTAAAACGAATAACTGGTTTTAATCCCTTAGCTTCTGCATCAGCAATTGCTTGCTTCTTCTCGTCTTCGGTCATCCCAGCAAATTCGTATTCATAATGAGGCATTACACCACGTGCTTTTTGTTCTTCACGTTCTGCTTCTAATTCTTCCTCAGTTTTGTATGAATAATAAGCTTTGTCTTCTGCTAATAACTTTTCTACCAATGGATCATAAGTAGAGCGACGTTCTGATTGGCGATAAGGACCGTAGTTTCCACCAACATCGGGACCTTCATCCCAGTCAAGTCCTAGCCAACGAAGGTTATCTAATTGACTCTTTTCCCCATCAGCGACATTTCGACTAGTATCTGTATCTTCAATTCTGATAATAAACTTACCTTTGTTATGACGTGCAAAAAGGTAGTTGAAAATTGCTGTTCTTGCATTTCCAATATGCAAGTGCCCCGTTGGACTAGGAGCATATCGAACTCGAATCTTATTATTTGCCAATTAAATCTCTCTTTTCTTTTTCAATTTACTCTTTATTTTACAATTTTAAACCACAAAAATAAAGGACTGGACGGCTATTTCGGTAAAGACAATTTTAAAGCTTCCCGAATTGTAGTAACTCCTACAATTTCAATCTCAGAATTCAACTGCAATCCATCGAGATTATGTTTGGGAACCACTACCCGAGAAAAGCCTAACTTGTCTGCCTCTCGAATTCGTTGCTCAATTCGATCAACTCGTCTAATTTCTCCCGTTAAACCTAACTCACCAATGTAACATTCTTTCGGATTAGTACTAACATCCTCATAACTTGAAGCAATACTAATTGCCATCGCCAAATCAATTGCTGGCTCAACTAGCTTCACTCCCCCAGCTGCTTTTAAATAAGCATCCTGGTTTTGTAGCATTAATCCAGCCCGTTTTTCTAAAACTGCCATGATTAAAGAAACTCGATTACGATCAACTCCGGTAGCCGTTCTTTGGGCATTACCGAAAACAGATGGCGTAATTAAGGCTTGCAGTTCAACTAAAATGGGACGAGTCCCCTCCATTGCCACCACAATGGCGGAACCAGTCGCATTGTGCAACCGTTCTTCTAAGAAAATTTCTGACGGATTTTGTACCTCTTTTAGCCCGGTATCAATCATCTCAAAAATTCCTAGTTCATTAGTGGAACCAAATCGATTCTTGACCGCTCTTAACAAACGGTAAGAATGATGCTTATCACCCTCAAAGTATAAAACCGTATCAACCATGTGCTCTAAGGTTTTAGGACCTGCAATAGCTCCTCCCTTAGTCACATGACCAACGACAAAAATCGTAATATTATTAGTTTTAGCAATGTTCATTAAATCGGCGGTAACTCCACGAACCTGAGATACCGAACCAATTGCTGAAGTAACTTCGCTTTCTTGCATGGTTTGCACCGAATCAATAATCACAACGTCTGGTTTTAAATTAGCAATCGATTCACGTACCGCAGTCATATCAGTTTCTGGGAAAACGTATAGTTGATCATTTTTATTAATTTTCAACCGATCTGCTCTCATTTTGACCTGATCAGCGCTCTCTTCACCAGTTACATATAGAACTTTTTTACCCAGCTGGCTAAGCTGTCCAGAGACCTGTAACAACAACGTTGATTTCCCAATTCCTGGGTCTCCACCAATTAATACCAAAGATCCCGGAACCACTCCGCCACCTAAAACTCGGTTTAACTCATTTGAAGGAACTTTATAGCGCGGTGCATCGTGGGCATCAACTGTATCAATTAGTTGTGGCTTCGACTTTTGTCCGTCAAACGAAACCCGCGAAACGCTACCAGCTTCACCGTCATTTTTCTGTACTATTTCTTCAACAAAAGTATTCCACTCACCACAGTTAGGACACCGACCCAAATAAGTCGGTGAAACATCGCCACAGTTAGAACAAACAAACTTAGTTTTTACTTTTGCCATCTCTATTTCTCCTTATTTTCCGGAAGAACCAAATCCACCAGTTCTAGTAGCCTTAGCACTGCCTTCGTCATTATCGGCTAGTAAAAATGGCATAAAAATTCCTTGACCAATTCGTTCACCCTTTTTAATTTGTCGATCAAACAAACCAAAGTTCGTCATTTGAACAAAGATTTCTCCTTCATTACTTTCATTATCATAATAATCGGCATCAATAACCCCAATTCCATTAGGGACAATCATACCGCGTTTTAGTGGATTACTAGAACGATTAGCAATAATTAACACTTCGTTTGGTTGCATATATGCTTTAATTCCCGTGGGAATCAAGTATGGTTTTAAGATTTTTCTGGCCGTTTCTGCATCTGTTTCAGAAAGCTTCTTTTCCAAGAGAATTACTTTCAAGGCCTTTAACAAGCCCAACTTCCAAATTGAAGGCAAGGTCATATCCACTGAACTAGCAAAATCATAACCGGCTGCATTTTTAGTTGCTCGTTTAGGAAGCTCTAGCCCCGCATTTTTTTCCTTTGAAACAATATTGAATCCTCTTTGCATTTTTAAAAACTCCTAACAATAAAATAATTGGATACTACCATTCTATCAGTATTTAGAACGGATTAACAACTTGACAAAAACGCCTTTTCAATGGACAATTATAGACTGATATAACAAAAACGAAACGTTCAATTAAGGGGTCAATTTAATGGATAGTGAAGCTGTAAAACAACAAAAAGCTCAAGTTGGTCGTGAAGCAGTTAAATTTGTAACCGATGGAATGGTTGTCGGTATCGGTAGTGGATCAACGATGTGGTATATGGTTGAAGAATTAGGTAAATTAGTGCAAAATGGGCTTAATATTGTTGGAGTACCCACTTCTCAATATACGAAAAAGCACGCGGAAGATTTAGGAATCACCATGAAAAATGTTGATGAGGTTGATCAAATTGATTTAACCATTGACGGTGCTGATCAAATCGATGAGAACTATCAAGGAATCAAAGGTGGCGGTGCTTCTCATTTAATGGAAAAAATTGTGGCAATTAACTCCAAGAAAAATATGTGGATTGTTGATGAAACCAAAATGGTAAAAACACTAAATTATCCAGTTCCATTAGAAGTCATCCCATACGGTAGCAAACAGTTAGAAAAGAAACTAGAAAAAATGGGTCTCAACCCCAAACTAAGACTGGATGAACAACACCAACCAGTTCAAACTGATTCTGCTAACTACATTATTGATTTATATATTGAACACCTTGATAATCCCAAAGATTTGGCAACTAAGCTAGATTCAATCGTTGGAATTGTTGAACATGGACTTTTCCTTGACTTAGCTAACACTATTATTATCCAACATGAAGATGGTCCTCAAATCATTCAAGCACGCTAATTTGTAATTTCATTCAAATTTTTTAGGAGGCTTTTTATGGACAAAGCAATTGAACCAAGCAGTGTTAGTCGTTATGCTCGTAACCTCGATGATTTTAAGGAAGCAGATATCGTTCGTCGTGCTGTTACCCATAATGGTGTTTTAAAATCTGCAGCAGATTATGAATCAACTGCCGCAATGGATCCTACTTTTTCAGTTAATGTTTCTGATCAACATGTTTCCAACCAACTTCGCAGTGGTAGATGTTGGGTTTTCGCTGCTTTAAATACAATGAGAACTCACGTTGAAAACAACTTCAATGTGCCAAAAGATTTTGAACTTTCTCAAACTTATACCTTCTTCTGGGATAAATTTGAAAAGTCCAACTACTTTTTAAACAACGTGATTAAAACTGCTGATCAACCGTTAACTTCAAGAAAAGTTAGTTTCTTATTAGAAACTCCCCAACAAGATGGTGGTCAATGGGATATGCTTTGTGCTTTGATTGAAAAATACGGAGTAGCTCCTAAAACAGCCATGCCAGAAACATATAACAGTAATATGTCTGCAGAAATCAATACTGCTTTAAATACTCAACTTAGACATGATGCTGTAATTCTTCGCAAGCTAGTTAATGATGGTCAAAGCGAAGACATCATTAATGCCAAACGCGATGATATGATGAATGAAATCTATCGGATGTTGGTTTACGCCTTTGGTAAGCCGGTGGAACAATTTAATTTTGAATATTACGATGCTGACAAAAAATATCACATTGATCAAAATTTAAGTCCACAAGTTTTCTTTGCTAAATACGTTAACATTGAATTAGATGATTATGTATCAATCATCAACTCCCCTACTTCAGATAAGCCATTTAATAAGACTTATACTGTGGAAATGCTAGGAAACGTGGTTGGTGGTCGTGAAGTTAAGCATTATAACTTACCAATTGAACGACTAAAAGAACTAACCATTGCTCAACTCCAAGCTGGCGAAACAGTTTGGTTTGGAAGTGACGTTTCTATGGCTAGTGATCGTAAAAACGGTATCATGGACACTAACCTTTACCATGTTGACGAGTTAATGCAAACTGATATGTCATTAACCAAGGCAGAACGATTAGATTATGGTGAAAGTGTTATGAACCATGCCATGGTTATCACTGGGGTTGATTTAGTTAACGGCAAACCAACTAAGTGGAAAGTGGAAAACAGTTGGGGTGAAAAAGTTGGAACTAAAGGTTACTTCGTAATGAGTGATGATTGGTTTAGTGAATTCGTCTACCAAGTAGTTATCAACCAAAAATTCTTAACTGATTCTGAAAAAGCTGAACAAAAAGTAGCACCTAAATTATTAGACCCTTGGGATCCAATGGGTACATTAGCTTAAATAAAAAGTCTGACAATTTAAATTGTCAGACTTTTTTTATTTTGCTTTTCTAATTTTAATGAATCCATAAATTAAACTACTGAAGACTGCTAATAAAACAATTACAATCAACATAAATAACCATGGAATCGAATGGGTTACTGCTAAATTGGCTTTAACCGCATCAAAAACCGTCACAATGAAATCTTTTTCAAAGAACCAAGTTCTCCCCTTTGAACCAAATTGGGGATCAGAACTATTGATTTTTAGTTTAATCGTATAAACACCGGGAATTACTCGTTTAGTATTCCAAGGAATCCCAAAGTTAAACTTACTATTGGGAGCAATTTCACCGTTAGTTCTCGTGAAACTGGCAACCACATCATTAGTCCCTTTTTTAACGATGTCAGCTTTAAAATCAGTATTCTTTAGTAAAGATGGATGGGTATTTGAAACTAGCGCATTAATAATATTAGTGTCATATTTACTTGCCGTTTCAATTTTTCCCATTCTAATGTTAGGATCAGTTCCTTTTCCCTTCTTGATTGCAAGTGGAACTGAAACATCATCATTTTTTTCATCCGGTTCATTAAAATTAATTCCTGCTAAGATTTCACCACTAAAGCTAGTGTAAGTTGCTGTCTCAGGAGTCTTAATTTTAACCTGAATGTCTTTTGACTCTCCTGGATTTAACTCAAATTCGCCATCTGCTGGATTTGCTAACGTAAACAAATCATTCGTTTTAAATAATGATTTCACCGCACTCTTTTCACCATTTTGGTTATAAATGACTTCTGCAGTAGGTGAAGTCGTGGCTTTATTTAAGCTCGTCTTAACTTTCACCTGTTTTTGACTAGGATTAGTGACTTTAACGGCCACTGTTTGTTCCATTTTATCAGTTGCTGCTAGTTTAAAATCAAAGAAATTTGATCCAGCTTGTTGAAACTTCACATCATTAGTCTGTGGTTCCACTTGTAATGGAGTAGTTGCTTCATTGTCGGCTTGAACGTTTGGCATTGCAAAAAATACCACAAAAGCGCTCAAAAATAATAATAAACTCCCAATGGATAAACTATTACGTGTTAAAAATTTATGCATAATCTCCTCGTACATCCTTTTTATTTAGATCCATTAATAAAACTCTTTTAATTTTAAACCATTTCTACCAGTCTTTACAAACTTACGAAGTGGTTTTAATTTTTTAAAGTTTCTTTATTCAAAATATTTAAATTACTATCTAGGGTATAAATAATTGGGGTAGTATTTTCAACCTCAACTCCATCAATCCCTTGATTATCAATTTTTTCCAGATATTTAATTAGTGCTCGCAGCGAACTTCCATGAGCCACGACTAACTCATTTTTACCAACTTTTAATGCAGGAGCAAGTTGGTCAATCCAGTACGGAATCAAACGATTATAAGCCATTTCTAGGCTCTCAGCTCGTGGTTCTTTGATTCCAGCTTGCCGATATCTTCTGGTTTCTGCCACATTTTCTAATTGTGGTGGAACCGCTGTAAAACTTCTACGCCATTCCTTAAATTGGTTTTCTCCTACTTGCTCTTTTACAGTCGCCTTCTGTTTCCCTCTTAAGGCCCCGTAATGGCGTTCGTTTAATCTCCAAGTTTTAAATTGTGAAATATATAGTTGATTAATCTCTTCTAAGACTAGATTTTCAGTTTCAATTGCTCTTTTTAAATAGGAAGTATGAGCCCCATCAAATAGAATCTGGGTATCTTTAATTAATTGACCAGCCATGCGGGCATCGGCTTTTCCTTTTTTAGTTAGAGAAACATCGCTCCAGCCAGTAAATGTTTTAGTATAATTGGCAGTACTTTCACCATGTCTCATTAACACTAGCTTACTCACACAACTCACCCTTTCTGTTTAAACTAACGGTTATTGTAGCATAATTACCATTGTAACTTAATTAATTACTTCTGAAAGGCTTTCTTAAAATTTTTAAAAATAATATCTTATCTAGTCCTTATTTTTGGTAGATAGTTTATAATGTGACACAGATTAAAAATAGGACTGAGGCAATACTATGGCAGAAAATAAAGATTTCAAAAACGAAAATGATAGTGCAGCAAGTACCCACAGAAGAGCTGGCAGCAGCCATTTTGTGGGTAAAGATAATCAAGTTAGGCGTCCAAAATCAACTCCTAAGCAACAACAACCCATTGAAGTGGAACATCATCCCTTAGCTTGGTCAATAATGGTAATTCTTCTGATCTTAACTGCTGGGATTCTTGTATTTGGTTATTCTCAATATAAAAAAGCTGCTGATACTTTTGGTAATACATATCAAGCAAGTAAAAGTTCCAGAAACTCAGCCAAAATCTTAAAAGAGCGAAAACCGTTTTCCATTTTGCTAATGGGAACTGATACCGGTGAACTGGGCAGAACGGATAAGGGTCGAACTGATTCATTAATTTTAGCAACCGTAAATCCTAAAACTAATAAAACTACTTTTACTAGTATTCCGCGAGACACCAAGGTCGTGGTTCCTGGAGATTCTGAGCCATACGAAAAAATTAACGCCGCTTATACAATTGGTGGACCTAAAACTGCTACTGAAGTAGTTAGTAAGCTATTTAATGTCCCCATTGATTTTTATGCAGTTGTTAACATGGGTGGAATCGAAAAAATGGTTAATGCCGTCGACGGAATCGATATAACTCCTAATTTAACCTTTGATTACGAAGGAATTAGCGTTAAAAAAGGAAAAACGGTTCATATGAACGGTCATACAGCCCTCCAATATACCAGAATGCGTTACCAAGACCCATTAGGTGATTACGGCCGTCAAATTCGTCAACGTCAAGTTCTAGAGCAAGTACTTAAAGAAGGACTAAAAGTTTCATCAGTCACTAAGTACAGTAATATTTTAAAATCCCTTAATGGAAACATCCTCACGAACCTAACCTTCGATGACATGATGCTTGCAGGTGCACAATATCGCGGCGCTACTAAAAACATTGAAGAAGGAACTTTGCAATGTGATAATGCCACAGTTGACGGAGTTAGTTATCAAGTCGCTCCTAACGATGAGCTACTAAAAGTTTCTAATCAAGTTCGTAAATCACTTGGCTTAGATGAATCTGATGCACTAACTAGCAGCCAGCGGGCAATCAATTCTAACGAAGAAGCTAATAGTAATAATAGTATTTTTGGTAACGGAATTACCGCTACTAACAACAACGAATATCTTAAACACTAGATTAAAGAAGCTCAAATGAGCTTCTTTTTTTATCCTAAAACAAAAAAAGAGCTAGATTTAAAAATCTAGCTCTTTTTTACTGTTTAAGATGCGGCCAAGAAGATTCGAACTTCCACCGGGAAAACTCCCGACAAGATCCTTAATCTTGCGCGTCTGCCAATTCCGCCATGGCCGCATATTTAACAGTAATTAGTATAACAAGATTTATTCTAAAAGGCAATATTAATTTTTACTAATGGTTTTAATCAGTTCTAATTTACCGTGGCATTTACTACAAACAAACCTTTTTAAGTTAATCTTGCGTTGCCGATAAAATGGTTGCTCACACTGACTACAACGATAAAGATACTTATAATTATCAGTTAATCGTGGTGCGTAACGACTGCCACCCACCTGCTTTAACAACTGCTTAAATCTGACGGTTTGATGCTTACCCGAATATCCCAATTGATGTAAGTGATAATGAACTAATTCATGTTTAATGATTCCCGTTAAAATTTCAGAATCTGCGGCCATCTTGGGATTAATATCAATATTATGATCTTGTAAGTGATACCTTCCTCCAGTGGTTTTGAGCCGCCTATTAAAATAAGCTTGATGCAAAAATGGTTTATGAAACCAAACCATTGAAATTTTTTCAACTAACTTTTGCAATTCATTATCGGACATATTGACTCCTATTCTGGTTCAATCATAGATAACTGAATTCTACTCCGATCAACATCAACTGCTAACACCCACACCGTTACTATATCTCCCACTGAAACTACACTGGCTGGATCCTTAATAAATTTATTACTCATGTGCGAAATATGCACTAACCCATCTTGTTTAACGCCTAGGTCAACAAAGGCACCAAAATCAGTTACATTACGAACCGTTCCTTGCAATTTCATTCCTGCCACTAAATCTTCCATTTTCATCACATCTGATTTTAAAAGAGGAGCTGGCATTTGATCTCGTAAATCTCGACCTGGGTTCTTTAGTCCATTAATTAAATCGGCTACCAGTTGAGTGTCAACTTGTAATTCGGTGGCCAGCTGCCCTTGATTAGCATTCGCTAATGTTTGATTAGTAGTTTCTTTGCCTAAGTCAGTTAACTTAAGATCTAGGTGTTTTAAAATCTGTTTGGCAATTGCATAACTTTCGGGGTGAATATCAGTATTATCTAAAGGATTACTACCTCCTATAATACGTAAAAAACCGACTGCTTGTTCAAAAGTTTTAGCTCCGAGACGCTTAACCTGCTTTAATTGATTCCGATTAGAAAAACTACCATTCTCTTCTCTAAATAGGACAATGTTTTTAGAAATTGTACTGGATAATCCAGAAATATGTTCTAACAATTCCGGACTAGCGGTGTTCAAGTTAACTCCCACCTGATTTACTGCCGTTTCCACTACTCGATCAAGTTGTTGATCAAGTTGTGTTTCTGAAACGTCATGTTGATACTGACCGACTCCAACGGCTTTAGGATCAATTTTAATCAACTCTGCCAACGGATCTTGCAAACGACGCCCAATGCTGACCGCCGAACGCTCTTCCACGTGTAAATCTGGAAATTCCGCGCGCGCAACCTTACTAGCAGAATAAACTGACGCCCCCGATTCATTAACAATCACATAGTGGACGGGATAATCAATTGCTTTAATCGTATCCGCCACAAATAATTCAGATTCACGCGAAGCGGTTCCATTTCCAATGGCAATCATTTCCACATGATACCGTTGAATTAAAGCAATCAAGTCAGCCTGAGCCTGCTTAATTTTAGCCTCACTGGCTGGCTTAGTGGCAAAGATAATTTGCTTGTGCAAAAATTTACCATTTTCATCCATGACGGCAAGTTTACATCCAGTTCGATAAGCCGGATCAAATCCTAGAACTACTTTTCCCTTAATGGGAGCTTGCATTAACAAATGGTATAGGTTTTTACCAAAGACTTGGATGGCATGCTCTTCGGCGGTTTCTTTTAAAGTGGCCTGCACTTCTCTTGAAATTGCGGCTCGAATTGATTTTTGATAACTGGTCTTAATTGCTTGCTCAACGAACTCTACTACCGGACTGTGATTAGATTTAATTACTTCTCTCTTTAAGTAGTTTAAAATTGCATCTTCATTAACATTAATTTTAACTTGAAGAACTTTTTGGTCTTTACCACGATTAATCGCTAAGGTACGGTAGGAAGGAATTTTCGTAATGGCTTCGCTAAAGTCATAATAGTTTTCATAAACTCCCTTTTCATCAAGTTCTTTTCCCTTAGTTTTAACTTTAGTATTAATCTCACCGTTCTTTTCGGTGTATTTTCTAATCCATTCCCGAAATTTAGCAGTATCAGAGATTGATTGACTAATAATATCTGATACTCCTTCTAAAACAGCAGCAACATCATTTAGTTCGACTTCTGGGTTGACGTAATCAATCGCTAACTGACTTTCAGATTGAGCTGGAAAGGTCATGATTTTTTCTGCTAGTGGGGTTAAGCCACGTTCATCGGCAAGCATTGCCTTGGTTTTTCTTTTTTGTTTAAACGGTAAGTACAAATCTTCTACCACTTGAAGTTCTGTAGCTGTTTCAATTTCGTGTTTTAATTTATCGGTTAACTTACCTTCTGCATCAATTTTAGCGATTACGTCAACTTTGCGATCAGCTAATTTAGTTAGGCGCTGAAAAGTGTCTTGGATATCTCGTATTTGAACTTCATCTAAACTACCGGTTAACTCTTTTCGATACCGCGAAATAAATGGCACAGTATTTCCCTCTTCTAAAAGGTTGATGGTGGTTTCTACCTGTTTTGGTCGAACCTGCTTTAGCTGTTGACTGACTTGCTTAATAATTTGTGAATCCATTTTTTACCTCCAGAATAGAAAAACTTCGTTATAAATAACGAAGTCTTTGGTTGTCTTATTTCCAAAAAGTATCAAATACCGTAATTGGTAGATGACGTTTATGTTCTGTTTTTTGATACCAATTTTCAATTGTTGCTGCTGCTTTTTCGCTGATATCTTTTCCTTCTAGAAAATTATCAATATCTTCATAGCTAACTCCCAGAGCCACTTCATCTGGAAGTGCTGGACGACCATCTTCTAAATCAGCTGTGGGTGTTTTTTCGTAAAGATGCTTAGGTGCATTTAGGTACTCGAGAATTTGCTTTCCTTGACGCTTGTTTAAACGCCAAATTGGAGTTAAATCAGCAGCTCCATCACCAAACTTAGTATAAAAACCAGTGATGGCTTCTGCCGCATGATCAGTTCCCAATACAATTCCGCTAGTAGCACCAGCAATTGCAAATTGTGAAATCATCCGTTCTCTCGCTTTAATATTTCCCTTATTAAAGTCAGAAATTTCGTCACCGTTAGCTGAAACAGCACTAACCATTGCATCAGTTGCTGCCTTAATGTTAACTCGTTTAACTACGTCTGCTTCAATAAAATCAATTGCAGCCATGGCATCTGACTCATCCGCTTGTTCCCCATAGGGTAATCGAACGGCAACAAATTGATAGTCTTGGTTACCAGTCTCTGCTCGTAATTCTGTCATTGCAATTTGACCGACTTTACCAGTTAAAGTAGAATCTTGACCACCTGAAATACCTAAAACGACCGTCTTAATAAAGGAATTATTTTTAACATAGTCTTTAATAAAATCGATACTTTTTCGTAATTCGGTTTGTGGATCTATTTTAGGTTGTACCTTTAAATCTGAAATAATTTGTTGTTGAATTTCTTTTTGTTTTTCGTTCATCAATAATCACCTACTGTAATCGTTTCTGTCCACCATTGTGAATCCGTTTGATTAGTTCCATTTTGTTATTCCAAGCCGCTGTTGATAGATCAACTGGATATTTTTCTGGATTTAACATTCGTTTATACTCTGGCCAGAGCAAGTCGCGAACGTTATTAGCATGTTGTTTAATTTCAGCTAAGCTAGGTAGCGGGTTAACTAATTCACCCGCCACATAAATATCTTTTAAAATTGGTTCAGCATTAAAATCAGAAATCGTTTTATTAATATAAGTATATTGGGGATGGAACATGTATAGTGAATCCTCTGTTTGGGGATTTTCACTGGCCAGTGCAACGTAGTCTCCTTCAGATTTACCGTCTTGTTTTTCGGTAATCCGCCAAACTTGTTTTTTACCTGGGGTAGAAACCTTTTCCGCATTATTGGATAGTTTAATCGTATCAACCATTTTTCCAGTCTTATCTTCAATTGATACTAACTTATAAACTGCTCCCAATGCCGGTTGATCAAAAGCAGTAATTACTTTGGTACCTACACCCCAAATATCAATTTTGGCATGTTGCATCTTCAAACTACTGATGGTGTTTTCATCTAAATCATTAGATGCATAGATTTTAGCGTCTGGATAACCGGCTTTATCTAACAGTTCTCGTACTTTTTTAGAGATATAGGCCATATCACCTGAATCAATTCGAACCCCGCTAAACTTAATTTTATCGCCCATTTCTTGGGCAACTTTAATTGCATTTGGAACCCCACTTTTTAGCGTATCAAAAGTATCAACTAAAAAGACACAATCGTGATGAGTCTCAGCATAGGCCTTAAAGGCATCGTAATCATTTCCAAATGATTCCACCAATGAATGAGCGTGCGTTCCTGAAATTGGAATCCCAAACTTTTTCCCAGCTAACACGTTTGAAGTAGCATCAAAACCACCAATGTAGGCCGCTCTGGTTCCCCACAATGCTGCAGAAACCTCTTGTGCTCTTCTTGTTCCGAATTCTAATAAGGGATCATCACCTGCAACACTTCTAATTCGAGCTGCCTTACTAGCAATCAAAGTTTGATAATTAACCATGTTTAAAATGGCCGTTTCGATTAACTGACATTCAGCAATCGTTCCTTCAATTTGCATAATCGGTTCATTATTAAAGATCAAGTCACCTTCTTGAGCTGATCTAATCGTCCCTTTAAACTTAAAGTTTGCTAAATAATTTAGAAATTCGTCAGAATATCCACTTTGTTCTCTTAAATAATCAATATCACTTTTCGTAAACTTAAGATTTTGAATATAATTTATTACATGCTCTAACCCTGCAAAAACGGCGTATCCGTTTCCAAAAGGCATATTCCGAAAATATACTTCAAACACAGAATGACGTTCGTGCATCCCCTTTTCAAAGTAGGTTGCCATCATATTAATTTCATAATCATCAGTGTGTAAAGTAAGATTAGTGGAATCTTCGAGTGTAGCCATTTTTTTATTCCTCCAGAATAAATAATCAATTTAAATTATCTATTATTTTACCATTTTAAATTAAAATAATTAATTTTTTTAATAAATCTATTTGTTTAAATAGAATTCAAAACGTTCCGCAACGTATTGCGTTTCCACAAATTCAAATGGTTTTTGATTCTGTAGATACGAAATCTGTTTTAATTTTAAGATTGGTGCCCCAGGTTTTATCTTTAAGATATCAGAAATTTGCTTGGTAGCAGCAATTGCAGAAATATACTGTTTGGCACCTTTAGGAATCAAGCCCTTATCTTCTTCTAGGGAACGATATAAGGACTCGGTCACTTCAGCCTCACTAATTCCTTTAACTAGGTCTGCAATCACAGTAGTAACCTCTAAACAAATTGGTTGATCATCTCCAAAGCGAACTCGCTCCATTCGTAAAACTCGTTCATTATTGGTGAGATTAAGGGCCTGTGCTTCTTTAAAGTTGGGTTCAATAATCTTATAGGAGAGCGTTTTGCTACTTGGAATTTTACCATCAGCTTCCATTGTTTCCGTAAAACTACTAATTCCAGAAATGTGTTCCTGAACCTTTTGACTAGTCACAAAGGTTCCTGAACCAACCGCCCTTCTAAGCAACCCTTCATCAATTAATGATTGTACTGATTGCCGTAATGTCATTCTACTAACTTGATACATTTCAGAAAGTTTTCTTTCAGAAGGAATTTTTTCCCCTAGCTTCCAATTACCACTTTCTATCTTCTGTTTCATATCATTATGAATTTGGATATACACCGGTAAAGCCATTAAAATTCCTCCTAATTGTAAAAAAAATCGACTGATAAGACATCAGTCGACTTTATAAAAGATTGGGCTAGCTGGGTTCGAACCAGCGCATACCAGGATCAAAACCTGGTGCCTTACCACTTGGCTATAGCCCAAAAATAAAATGGAGGGGAGTGGATTCGAACCACCGAACCCGAAGGAGCGGATTTACAGTCCGCCGCGTTTAGCCAGACTTCGCTACCCCTCCGCAAGAAACATATTGATAAGATTATCTCACCAACACATAATATATTACATGATAATTAAAACATTGTCAATGACAATTTCAAAAAAATTGACTAAGTAAAATCAGCCATTTTTTTAAGTTGGGCTAGCTGGGTTCGAACCAGCGCATACCAGGATCAAAACCTGGTGCCTTACCACTTGGCTATAGCCCAATAAAAATGGAGGGGAGTGGATTCGAACCACCGAACCCGAAGGAGCGGATTTACAGTCCGCCGCGTTTAGCCAGACTTCGCTACCCCTCCGCAAGAGACATATTGATGAGTTCATCTCATCAACAAGTAATATATTACATGATAATCAAAACATTATCAACGAAATTTCAAAAAAAAATCCCGAAAAAATAAATTTTTTCGAGATCTTCTTCTAATTTGATTATTCAACTTTATCCATGAGTTTCAATACTGGTTTTACAAACATTAGTAAAATCAAACTTGCCACAATTGCAACAATTCCGATTACGGCGAAGTATCCAGCTTCATGTCCTGGAGTATAGAAACGTGCAATCTGTGAGTTAACCGCTTGCCCTGCTGCGTTAGATAAGAACCACATACTTAACATTTGTGCTCCAAACGCTTTTGGTGCTAAACGAGTAGTTACAGATAAACCAATTGGAGAAATTAACATTTCACCAATTTCAATAATTGCCCAGCTTCCAACTAACCAGAGGAAACTAACCTTTTCGTTTGCTCCTACCATTAATAATGGAATTACCATTAGAAGAAATGATAATCCAGAGAAAAATAGTCCGTAAGCAAATTTGTTAGGAGTTCTAGGTTGTTTCTTACCTAGTTTAGTCCAGAGTAGGATAAACAATGGTGTATATAGCATGATAAACAATGGGTTTAGTGATTGGTACCAACTAGGATCAATTTTGATCCAACCTAAATCATTGTTAGTTCTGCTAGCGGCAAAACTAGCTAAAATACTTGATCCTGATTCTTCAATTCCCCAAAAGACCATGGCTCCAATAAACAAAGGAATATAAGCTAAAACTTTTTTCCGTTCTACTTCAGTAATTTTTTTACTTCTTAAAATAACAATAAAGTAAAGTACAGGAGTAATAATGGCAATAATACTTAGTAACGAAACAAAACTATCGATTGAAAGGTTCTTGGTTAATGACATTCCGATTAAAACAATGATAAAAGCAACTGCTCCCAAAACCATTCTAATGATAATTTGTTTAGATTCACCAGGATCTAGCGGATTGCTAGGTTCATCACCGTCTGTTCCCAAGGTCTTGTTTCCACCAAAGTAGTAGAAAAGAAGGCCAAAGAACATTCCAATTGCAGCTAGTGAAAAACCAAAATGATAGTTATAAGAACTAGAAATCCAACCACAAACTAATGGTGAAATGAAAGCTCCAAAGTTAATGGCAAAAACGAAAATCGTAAATCCACTCTCACGACGTTGGTCTTCTTCGCTGTACAACTTCCCAACCATATCAGAAATATTGGGTTTCAAGAATCCAGTTCCAATGGTAATAAATGCAATTGAAATAAATAATCCTACGATTCCAATCGGTAATGATAAGGCAATGTGGCCTAACATAATGAAAATACCACCATAGAGAACCGTTCGACGACTACCTAGTAATCTATCACTAACGTAACCTCCCATAATTGAGGCTAGATATACCAATGAACCATAAATAGCCATAATTGATAGACCGGTTGTTTGAGAAAGACCCAATCCACCTTTAGCAGCTGTAGCTACGATATAGTAAAGCAAAATTGCTCTCATACCATAGTAACTAAATCTTTCCCAAAACTCAGTACCTGCAAGTACTCCTAATCCTTGTGGTTGACCGAAAAAAGCGCGGTCCATATCTTTTTTATTCTTCAATTTTAAAACATCCAATCTTTCATATTTTTTTATGAAAGTTATTATACACTTTATTTTCAAAAATTGTAATTATAATTAAATTTTTTTAAAGCATATCTAAATAACGATCACGTTCCCATTGGGATACATTTTGACTGTAAGCAGTCCATTCCATGTTCTTAGCATCTAAGAAGTTTTGGTACATATGTGGTCCCATGGCCTCTTTCATAATTGGGTCTTTAGCGTATTCCACTAAGGCATTGTGTAATGATGTTGGTAATTTTTCAATATGATCAGATTTTAATTCTTGCCCGTTCATATGGTAAATATTACGATCTACTGGTTCTTCTGGTTCAATTTTGTTCTTAATTCCGTCTAAACCAGCTTGTAAGATAGCAGCAGTTGCTAGGTATGGGTTGGCAGATGGATCAACACTTCTTAGTTCAAGTCTTGTTCCTTTTCCTCTTGCAATTGGAACTCTGACCATTGGTGAACGGTTAGCACCTGACCAAGCGATGTAAACTGGTGCTTCAAATCCAGGAACTAAACGTTTGTATGAGTTAACTGTAGGGTTACATACCGCAGTCAACGCTTTAGCATGCTTCAATAATCCACCTAAGAAGTAGTATGCAGTTTGTGATAATTGGCCTTCACCATCTTTATCGTAAAAAGCATTTTCACCATTTTTATCGAATAGTGACATATTCATATGCATTCCGGAACCGTTAACGCCACTTAATGGTTTTGGCATGAATGTTCCGTATAAGCCGTAGCGGCGAGCAACAGTTTTAACCACCATCTTAAATGTTTGAATATGATCAGCTGCAGTAATTGCATTGTCATATTCAAAATCAATTTCGTGTTGTCCAGGAGCAACTTCGTGGTGAGAAGCCTCAACTTGGAAATTCATTTTTTCTAATTCGAGAACCATATCACGTCTAACGTTGGCAGCTAAGTCCATTGGAGCTAAATCAAAGTAACTACCTTGATCATTTAATTTTTGAGTAGGATGACCATTTTCATCTAATTCAAATAAAAAGAATTCAGGCTCTGGTCCAATGTTAAAATCACTAAATCCTAATTCCTTCATTTCATCTAAAACTCGTTTTAGATTATTTCTAGGATCACCTGCAAATGCTTCACCATCTGAGGTTAGAATTGAACAGGTAATTCGTGCTACCTTACCGTGTTCATCTCCCCAAGGAAATACCATCCAAGTTGATAAATCAGGTTGTAAGTACATATCACTTTCTTCGATTCTTACAAATCCATCAATTGATGATCCATCAAACATTAACTTACCAGCTAAAAGTTGATCTAATTGGCTAATTGGAACTTCAACGTTTTTTACAGTTCCTAGTAAATCAGTAAACATTAAACGGAGAAAACGAACGTCTTCTTCTTTGACCATTTTTTTAATATCTTCAGGTGAATAATTAACTAATTTTTTCATTATCAGTTCTCCTTTTATAAATGTCCTTGTTTGAATTGGGGATTATTATTAACATTAAATCCACCAGCCTTCATAATATCGTCATGTAAGTATTCTCGAACTCTTGTATCACTAACACCTTTTCTGGAATTACTTAGCTTATTATCACGGCGATGTTTTTGTTTTTCATAAACTCTTTTTATTTGTTCAATATTCATCCCTTCTTTAATATAATCTTTCACTTCCAAAATTCTATCAACGTTATCTAATGAGTAGAGTCTACGATTACTATCAGTACGTTTAGAAACTACTAACCCACAATCGTCATAATAACGAATTTGACGTGCGGTTAGCGATGTTAGTAGCATTACGGTTCCCATTGGCAATACTGCCATCGATCTTCTAAATTCTTTTTCACTCATATTAATAACTCCTCATTGATAGTAATAATAATTATCTTTACTAAATTAATCAACTATATATGTCGCAAAACACGACATTAGCGAAAAATAATTAAAAAAACAAAAAAACCATAACTACAATTAGTTATGGTTTTATCTATATTATGCCGACTAGAGGAGTCGAACCTCCGACCTTCGGTTTACGATGCCGATGCTCTACCAACTAAGCTAAGTCGGCAAATATGCTTATTATATATAAGAAAAACGCAACCTAATTAAAGGTGCGCTTATCATTATAACTCCGACAGGCGGGCTCGAACCGTCGACAACCTGATTAACAGTCAGGTGCTCTACCAACTGAGCTATGTCGGAATAACG